>CAZCRJ010000401.1:0-3522 GCA_964501015.1 uncultured Roseivirgaceae bacterium
TATTTATTGAAAGATTCTGTTTATACCTACTTTCCCTATGCCCTCACAGCGGCTCTAGCCGTTGCCGGTATTACCCTCTCTATTTTTGAAATCAGGCGCTACGATAATCGCAAAGTCCAGATCAAATTAGGCGCCCTTAATGCCCTTATCCTCGCGCTTTATATGATTTGTGCGGTGTGGTTTTCATCCAAACTTTCAGAAGAATATGCCACCGGGTTCAAGTATGGTCTGGGCCTCTACCTCACGTTTGTTGCGGTTATCTCCAACTGGCTGGCCATCCGGTTTATCCGCAGAGATGAGCGAATCGTAAAAGATTCAGACAGACTTCGGTAACTGCCAACCTGTCACCTCATCCCCTTTGGAACAACATTTGAAATCCCTGCCCCGCGCAGGGATTTCTGTTTTTTCCTCGCTAAACCTTAATTATTAACCGAAACTAAATACACTTATGGCAGCCGTACAGGAAAAAGGTACCATTTCCATCCATACCGAGAACATTTTTCCAATCATCAAAAAATTCCTTTACTCCGATCATGAAATATTCCTCCGTGAATTAGTGAGTAATGCCGTTGACGCTACCCAAAAACTGAAAAAGCTTACCTCTATAGGTGAATTCAATGGAGAGTTGGGCGATCTAAAAATCGAGGTGAGCTTTGACAAAAAGAAAAAGACCATCACCGTTAGCGATAAGGGTATTGGTATGACGGGCGAAGAAGTCAAAAAGTACATCAACCAGATTGCCTTTTCAGGAGCAGCCGAATTTGTAGAGAAGTTTAAGGATAAAGGCGATGCAAAAGACATTATTGGCAAATTTGGCCTCGGCTTCTATTCAGCCTTTATGGTGGCCGACAAAGTGGAAGTTATTTCCAAATCCTATCAGGAAGGTACCGAAGCTACTAAATGGACCTGCGATGGCTCCACCGAATTTGAACTTAGCAAAGGGAAGAAAGAAAGGCGGGGAACCGATGTCATCCTTCACATCAATGCCGACTCCGAAGAATTCCTGGATGAATGGCGCTTGAAAGGTATTCTTGAAAAATACTGCAAGTTTCTACCCGTTGAAATTCAATTCGGAACAAAAGAAGAAAGTGTTGAGGATGGGGAAGACGCTGAAGGAAAGAAAAAATATAAAACCGTTACTGTTGATCGCATCATCAACAACACACAACCGTTGTGGACGAAATCCCCGAATGATTTAAAGGACGAAGACTACCTGAAGTTTTATAAAGAGCTTTATCCCTTCAGTGAAGATCCATTGTTCTGGATTCACCTCAACGTAGATTATCCGTTCAGCCTTACCGGGATACTTTACTTCCCGAAAGTGAAGAATGATTTTGAATTACAAAAAAATAAAATCCAACTGTATTCGCGCCAGGTGTTCATTACCGATGAGGTAAAGGATGTTGTGCCCGACTTTCTGATGTTGTTGCATGGCGTGCTGGATTCTCCTGATATTCCATTGAACGTATCGCGTAGTTATTTACAGAGCGATGCCAGCGTGAAAAAAATCAGCCAGCATATCACCAAAAAAGTTGCGGATAAGCTGCAGGAACTTTTCAAAAAAGATCGTGCTGATTTTGAAAAGAAGTGGGATGATATCAACATCTTCGTGAAGTATGGTATGATCAGCGATGAGAAATTCTATGACCGCGCCAAAGATTTTACACTGCTTAAAAATGTGGACAAACAATACTTCACTTTTACGGAGTACAGTGAAAAAGTAAAGACCAATCAGGCCGATAAGGATAATAACCTGGTGTACCTGTACACCACCGATCCGGGCAAACAAGACAGCTTTATTCAGGCAGCAAAAAATAAAGCCTATGATGTTTTATTGTTGGATGGCGTGCTGGATAATCACTTCATCAACACACTGGAACAAAAGCTGGAAAAAACCCAGATCAAACGGGTGGATAGCGAAACCGCTGATAAGCTTATCGATAAAGACGAAAAGAAAGAAAGCGTATTGAGCAGTGACGAACAGGAACAGGTAAAAGGCATTTTCGAAAAAGCCATTAACAATACCACTATGACTGTTGCTATTGAATCCATGGCCACCGATGATTTGCCCGTGGTGATAACTATGAGCGAATTCATGCGCAGAATGAAAGACATGGCCAAAATGGGCGGAGGTCAGTATGCATTTATGGGAGGCATGCCCGACTCGTACAATGTATCGGTAAACGGCAACCATACCATCGTTCAGAAAATATTAAAAGCCGAAACAGAAGAACAAAAAGTGAAGCTGGCCAAGCAGGCGTTTGACCTGGCGCTGCTGTCCCAAAATATGCTTACCGGTTCAGAGCTGACAAACTTCATTAAAAGAAGTGTGGAGTTTGTTGCATAAACTTCAAGTCAAAACACTTCATAAACTACGGTCTGTGTCTACGGTCTGTGCCATCACTCTACAGTCTGTGTCTTCACAGACCGTAGTTTTTTTATACCCTTTACATTGGCCCCAATCGATTCAACAAAAAGGTATTGGGATTATCCGTATACTTTTTCAACTTTAACATCGTTTCGGTAACGTATGAGGGTATTTAAAATTCTGCTTCCTGCATTTTTTCTTTCGGTGACAACGCTTATAGCCCAGGAAGAAGAACCTGACCGCATGTTCACGATTGACACCCCGGTAAGCCTTGATTTTGAAAAGGAAGAAGAACCCATCAATTCCCCCAAAAAGAAAAAGCCCAAAAAGAAAGTTTTCTACGGAATTAAAACCAAAAAGGGGTTTTCCAGAAAAGGTGTGGGTGAACGTACTGTATATGAAACATTCTTTTACCTGAAAAAGCCCGAAGTGCCGCAAACACTTGTGCGCGACATTTATTATTATGACTACGCCCGGAGAGAGGTAATCCGCACCAGTAAGTTTGATCCCAAAAAGGGAGTGCTGGTACATGGCCCATATAAAAGGTTCAGAACAATGTTGTGCTGGAAGATGGAATCTTTTATAAAGGCACAAAGCACGGTCGATGGATGAAGTATTCACGCGATAGTGTTTTGCTGGACAAAGAGAAATTCTTCAGGGGATGGCCAAAAGAATCAATGGTTAGTTACTATGATCCTGACGACCGGAAAAAAACCAGGGAAATTGTACCCATAGAATTTGGCGAACGGGAAGGGTATTATTATATGTTTCATGAAAATGGTCAACTCGCGGTAACCGGTGAATTCAAATGGGACCGGAAAATTGGCGATTGGTATGAATACTATCCTACCGGGAGAAGAAAAAAAATGATCACCTATCCGAAAGACCCCTTCGATAAAGCCGCCAAACCTTTTATTCGGGTAGAGTGGAATGAT
Organism: uncultured Roseivirgaceae bacterium; assembly: GCA_964501015.1. Classification (GTDB taxonomy): domain Bacteria; phylum Bacteroidota; class Bacteroidia; order Cytophagales; family Cyclobacteriaceae; genus UBA2336. The sequence continues at coordinate 3,304 of CAZCRJ010000401.1, forward strand.
AAGGGCCGCGAAATTTACAGAAATAATAAAGGTGCCTGAGTAACTACTTCCGCCATTAATCCACTCAGTTGATCGCATCTTCAAAGTGCACAATCTCCGGAGGATTGACGAGCTTCACGGAGACGATATCAAACCGGATATGTCCGTGCCAGTTGGTGGAGAAAATATATTCTTCTGCCCCCTCCATAATCTTTCTTCCTTTCTTCCAGTCAACAAACG
>CAZCRJ010000402.1:0-230 GCA_964501015.1 uncultured Roseivirgaceae bacterium
TATATACTCCAGGCACAAATGATATAGCTACGGGTAGTGTAACGCTCACCTTAACAACAAATGATCCAGCCGGAATTTGTCCTGCAGCAAGTGATGCTATAGTGATAACTATTTCAACATCGTCAACCGCGATACTATCCGGAGATAATACGATATGCCAGGGTGAGAGTACTGATCTGGTAATAACGTTAACCGGAGTGGGGCCTTGGGAAATGGTATATACTGATGGT
>CAZCRJ010000402.1:240-3520 GCA_964501015.1 uncultured Roseivirgaceae bacterium
CCCATATATAGTTTCGGTTACACCAGCTACTTCAGTAACGTATTCTATGGTTTCAGTTATGGATCAATGCGCAGTACCGGGAGCAGTAAGCGGTTCAGCCACTATTACTGTTCAACCTGATGCACCACCAACGGAAGCTGCCCTCAGCGGAGACAATACTATTTGTTCTGGTGAGAGTACTGATCTTGTCATTACCATTACGGGAGGACTTGCACCGTATGAAGTAACCATCAACGATGGCAGCGCAAATACAATAGTATCTGGCTATTTAAGTGGCGATGCTATTACTGTAAATCCTGCTGCAACAACATCATACACGATCACTTCAGTTATTGACGCTAATGGATGTAATGCTCTGAGTTTAGTCGGTTCTGCAGCAATAACCGTAAACCCATCGCCAACAAATGCAGTTCTGTCAGGTTCGGTTACCATTTGTCCGGGTGATGATGCAACATTGAGTGTCACAATTACCGATGGAACTGGCCCCTTTACCTTTACGCTTGATAATGGTGTTGGGGTAGTCACTAACTATGTGAATGGTGATCCTATTATTGTGTCACCCGCAGTTACTACAACATATAGTATCGTAGGTGATGTAGAAGATGATAATGGTTGCAGTGTTTCAGCAACAGGGTCTGTTATTGTTACAGTATCCGATGCACCAACGGCTGAATTAACCGGAACAACTTCAATCTGTGATGGCCAATCTACTGATTTAGTTGTTACCCTTACGGGAGTAGGCCCGTGGAATATTGTCTATACAGATGGAACATCAAACTTCCCCATTAACAACATTGCAACCAGTCCGCTTAGTATTCCGGTCAGCCCTGTTTCCACAACAGTATATGATCTGGTATCAGTAGAAGATGGTTGTTCAACTGGAACAGTCTCCGGAACAGCAACCGTAACCTTACGGTCGCCAACCGATCCGGTTTGTGCTGGTACTGGCATAGGATGCTTTGCATATTCCATAATTGTTGTTGATTCACAAACAAATCGCCCGTCATGCAGTAACCAGAATGATGGAGTTATTACACTAAATGTGACCGGAGTTACTCCTGGTAATTATATAATAAGACTACTTTCACCTACAGTTACGCTAACTCAAACCGGGCCTTCAGCAAGCTATGTGTTCAGTGGACTATCACCAGATGCATACGAATATTATATTGAAGATGCTGCAGGCAATATCTGTCAGCAACCGTATAACCTTCCCTTAGAGACTTCAGTAACTGCTTCAGCAGCTGATTTTGTGGATGTAGAATGCTTTGGGTCTCCAACTGGTCAGGCCACTTTCACGATTATTTCAGGGGGTAATTCTCCTTACGAGTATTCTGTAGATGGCACAACATGGAAATCATTCTTCCCTGGTGTGGCAGTTACCGATTTGCCTCCCAATGGAACATACCCTGTATTAATTCGGGATGGTGCCACAGATCTTTGTCCGTTTACAGTTTCGGTAACCATCAATAATAGTAATCCAGCAATATCCATTGCATTTGATACACAGGATGCAACTTGTGGTAATAATGATGGATCGATTTCCATTGTAACCCCTCCAGCAGGGGGAACAGGCAGCCCATATACTTATCTTTTAGACGGAAATCCTGCCACCCCTGTTAATGAAACTTTCTCGAGCCTGTTTGGTGGAAACCATGTTATTACGGTTATCGATAATTCTGGATGTGAACGTGAGTTTACGGTAGTTGTTCCCTATCCTGATTTGATTGCTATCGCAGGATTGAACAGCACGGATGCATCCTGCAATGAACTTGGTAATATTAGTATTTTGATAGATAACTTCATACCTGCAGCACAATACGAAGTAGCGATCACGAACTCAATAAGCACAGTGCCTACAGAATACTTTACCCAGTATTATTTGGGTAATGGTCTGGTTAGTATTACTGAACTTTCGCGTGGTAATTATTTTGTATGGCTTAAAACAACAGGTGCACAATGTCCTACTTTAGTGAATAACCTTATCAATAACGAGCCGATCGTCCTGGCAGGTCCAATTCCTTTATCTTTCGATGTAAGTTGTCGCTATTCAAACGGAGATTTACAATTGATAAATGTTTCTGGTGCTCCGGGATTACCATATCAGTATGAAGTATTTGGAAATGGATTTTTGGCTCAGGGATCCTTTACACCTGACCCGTTAGGCAATGCGATTATCAGCGGATTTATTACCGGACCATACTCCGTAAATCTCATTCAGAACCAGGCTTCAATTGGCGGATGCGTTACAGCTCAAACCGGCTTTTCAAATGCGCCTCTTGCCTCGCTTGATACGGTCTCTGTAACCGTTCCGGCCCCTGCCAATAAACTGGAACTATCGTTCCCTGAAAAAGGTACCGCTTCGCGCTTGATTAAAATACAGGAAAGTGGAATAGGGGATTATGAAATCAGACTTGAATTGGTTGATCCTTTTGGTGCCGATGATCCGAGTCCGGTGAGGGATTGGCAAATTGTTTCCAACCAGGAAATCCGTTATGATAATCTTTATGCAGGAAATTATATCCTTTCCTTGCGGGATGGATATGGATGCCAGAAGAATTACGATCTGACCATAGAAATGTTTACCGGGATATGGATTCCAAATATTTTTACTCCCAATAATGATGGATCCAATGATTCCTTCTACATCCGTAATTTACCTGCTTCAGGATCTAAATTAATTGTTACCAACCGTTGGGGTACCCAGGTTTACTCTTCGAATAATTATAAGAGTGAAATTGTAGATGGTGTGCCTGTAGGAGATTGGAGTGGTAATGATATTCCTGACGGAGTATACTATTACAGGCTAGAGGCTAACGGAGAGGCGTTTACCGGTTGGGTTGAAGTGCTGCGGGGTCAAAAGCCCTAAAGGGAGCTTAGAAAAGCCAACGTGTCTATTCCATCAGCATAATCCCATACCTCTGGGTATTGCGCTTGGCCAAAACCAACAGTCGCCAAGGGGTCATTACCTACAATACATTGTATTTTATCCTGTTGCTGATCAAGTATATTTTTAAGGGTATCCTTGTCTGGGTAGTATTCGTAGTAAACAACAGCGATAGGTGATACCAGTCTTTCGTTTTCCTGAAGGAGTACAACACCATTGTCCAGAAAGGGAATCTGGTTCACCAATAATATTGATTTTTGATAGTCGTAGTTATTGGCATATTTATGATGGTAGATTATTTCAGTGAGATTTTCCCATGCTTGCAATACGATGGTAATGTCATATCCTTCCGGTACGAAAAGCTTCGATACATTCCTGCACCCTAACCCGAAG
>CAZCRJ010000403.1:0-3517 GCA_964501015.1 uncultured Roseivirgaceae bacterium
AACCATACGTGGCGAGACAAACTACGCCATGGCTGCTTAATCTAACGTAACGTTGGATTAGCTTACCTCGATTAAGAATTGGGGGGCCATCATCGCTCAGTGCGCTGTTCTGCAGGTGCTGATTCAGCGGTGTCGTTTTGCAGAGCTGCTCTGTGCGGAGTTACACCGTACAGCTAAGCAAACGTAACTAAGGAATGATTTGGTTGTTGTCTGCCGGATTATTCACGAAAAGCAAAGTCAACTAAGCATGTAGAAGATACGTTTGTCATCTTCTCTGGACCAGGGTTCGATTCCCTGCGGCTCCACTTCTCTAAAACAAAAAGAGCTGATCATTGATCAGCTCTTTTTGTTTTGTTGATTTCCATCAACTCGATTACTTCTTCTTCTTAGCAGCTTTCTTAGCAGCCTTCTTAGGAGCAGACTTCTTAGCAGCTTTCTTAGCGGCTTTCTTAGGAGCAGCCTTCTTGGCTACTTTTTTCTTTGCAACTTTTTTTGCCATAGCGTTGTAAATTTTTGGTTAAACATTATTTTAAAACTCATCTAAGGTAACGGAAGATTTATTGATTACAAAATTTTTGCAAAAATATTTCTATGGTGAAGATTTTTTCTGTAATGATCATATACACATCAATCATGATAACAGATCACTGAAATGATGAGTAACAACACATGAACACAAATGAAGTACTCATGTTTTGTTGATGTAAGTCGCGTGATACGACTGACATTTCATGTGAACAGACATGTGTTTGTGATGTGAAGATGAAGGGCGTGCCTCTTGATTTACGTATACCAGGCAGCGTGTTGTGTATCACTATGTAATCCGCCACTCAGGAAATTTTGATAATTAAAAACTGAAATGGATGATTCGTAAGGGGAATTGAAGTATGGTCTTTATTTTTTTAGTTCTTGTAAGACTACCATAATCACTATCCTATTCTCAACCGAATACTAATGTCATGCGGTGCCGGTAAAGAACCACCGAAGTAAGGCCACAGCATGTAATATAACCCCCGATCACAGGTATTGCCGCGCTTGATCCTTACTGGATTGTTATCGTTCAGCTTGAAAACGTAATGCTCACCTTGGATACTAAGCTCATAGTGGTTCATTTGATCGATGTTTACCACACCGATAAATTCCTCCACCCGATTACCGTCAACATAACAATAGGCGTGAATCTCAAGCTGATTGTCGAACCATTGCCAGACAAACCGAGCGCTATTTTGATGATGCAGCGAATTGCAATCGGAAAACCCTAATAACTTGTTTTTGGAATCGTACCCTTCTATTTCTTCAAAATGATAGATGGCCGTGCAATCAAAAATCGCATCAAATGAAAGTTTAGATGTTTGGAGGCTTTGGACCATTCTTGGAGTCGAGTAATGCTCCCCCTTTTTTGTGATGAAAAGCTGAAACAGATCGGCTTCTTCTTCGCAGGATATAAGTAGTAAAACTACCATAACTACAGTGGCCAGGGAGGTAAGGGATCGAATGAGTTTATTTTTCATATTCATGATAGGTCGTGTTTTGGACTTAAAAAATTCGGACAAATAGTCTGGCATATAGTGATGGATGGCCCATTCGAATGCTTGATCCGAGGGCAGCTCCAGCGCGTGGTGTTATATAGTAACGTGTCTCAAGAGATGGTACAACCACCACGAATCTGTTCTCCACTAATCCGGTACGCAGGGTGGCAAACAATCCAAGCTTTTCAGTACGGGCAAGTGGTGCCTGAAGATAGAATCCGTAGAAGGTGGAGCTAAAAGTTTGTGTACCCTCAGTGGCGGTTTGCTTCCAATCAGTTTGGTAGAATCCTCCCAGCGCCCATTGCTTTTTCAGTTCCAGGCCGGCAACAATTCCCAGTTGATTGACAGACACTGTTTTTTCTGCTCCCAGCTGCAGCACCAGGTTCTGGGCATTCACCAGCATGGTCATCGCATTAAACAGGATGATGATGGGTAGTCGTAAGTAGGTAAAGTAGAGATTTTTCATGGCCTTAAATTTTAGTTTTACGAGTTCGCTTTTGTCGGGGTGCTCGTGCGCCTGGATATTGATGATGGGTAGTAAGTGGTAGACTGGCAAACTGGGCTTCTAAGAGAGCCAGCGCTTTTGATACCAGGCAGAGGTACAGGCATGAAGTCGGATGATTAGGATGACGCTCAACAAGCATGACCAGACACTGAATAGAATGCACTAGCGAAACGGGGTCAGTATGGACAAGCTTTTTGGGATTGTTATCGGTAGTCTTCATTTTGGATGCGGTTGATAGTAGTTTCATTTAAGTATTCCAAAGCTTACACCCACATTAATGGATGAACCGTTTTTTATTTGCGTGTTGCGGAATGCGCTGTCAGCGCGAGAAGAAAGCGTGGTGCCATAACGGGTCTCAGCAAATAGTTTTATAAAAGACCCCTCATACTCAATGTTCCATTCTAGTCCGAGTCCTACCGTGGCCCTTGTTTGAAGTATCCTCCCCAGGAGGGGTTCTTCCGACACACTGTTATTCACCGGACGTCCTTCCGGATTGTTCAGATAATTTCCGTGAAATTTGATAAAGTCCTGACTGAGTCCGCTCACGAGGTAGGGCTGAACAGTTGAATTGACCAGGCCCAGATTACGCAGCACATAATAATTGGTGAGGAGTTCCATTTGGAAAAGATTAACCGTTCGTGGTGTACGTGCTGCAGAGTAGTAGAATCCTGCTCCATATACCCGGGCAACAAAAAGCTCGTTACCAATTATAAATCCTATACTACCACCTTCTTCCAGAACGTTCATGTTATTGATTTCCTCTATGTCGCTGGTTAAACTGAAGGAGCGTGTGCCAAAAGAAGCGGTTAAGCCCTTCATCGATGGATTAAGAATCTGCGCATTGGTTACTGAGGTCTTTACTGAAAGAATCAGGAATAGAATAATGAGGAACAATAATTTATACTGATTGTACTCCATTCTGCACTTCACTTTGCTGCTATAAGAATTCATTGTTGTCATGTCGATTGTGAGTTAGGATTGCCTGGAATTCTGATTTTTACCGTCTGGCAAAGCCACCACCATTTATTCCCATGATGACACCGAAGTTCATGGTGAACTGGTTCGAGATATTCGTGTTTTGGAGTTCATACGTAGCGGTTACGGCTCTGAACCCGGCACCATATTTTGCTTCTGCAAAAAGTTTAGCAAAATTTTTCTTGCCCGTAATGTTGCAGATCAGCCCTGCTCCAACACTTGCACGGATAACTTTGATTGTACCCAGGTATGTGTCAGGAACTTCTCCGGCTTTTACGGATGCGTCAGGGGCAGGAAATCCTGGATTAGGAGGCGGGGGAGGACCACCTGCTGTACCACCTGTTGATGATGTTGGGCCAGTGGGCTGTTGACAGCACGGACAACCGCACGGAGGAGGGGGCATCGGTTCTACAATTCGCTCAGGAAACGGTTGTCCATAAAGTGCCACGTTGTTAACATCCAGGTTAAAGACAACATAAGGCTCAAAATATTTGGGCTTGAGGTTGGT
>CAZCRJ010000404.1:0-1526 GCA_964501015.1 uncultured Roseivirgaceae bacterium
AATTTTCGAACAAAGTATTAAGTGAACTTGAAGGTATTAAACGCGGGCAAAAACCGGATCCCTTCGGATGGGTAGTAAAAATGTAATTCTGATAATTATTTTTTTGCTTGCCGGGTTGTTTACCCCGTGTAAAGCCCAACCCAAATTGCAATTGCTTAAAGGCGATAAACGAATCATTTATTTTAAAGAAGGAGATTATATCCGGTTTAAACGCAATGATCGCGATCATTTTACCGTAGGGTATATTGCAGGACTAACAGCTGATTATTTCCGTATAAAAGACGACACCACATATATTTACCAGCTTGAAAAAATAGACTTAAGCGGAGGTGAAAACACCGGATTCAAAACTCAATCAATAGGCATTTATCTGATGACAGCCGGTTTATTGTTGTTTTTCGGAGATATGATTAATGAAACAGTGGTCAACGATAATTCCTATACCGTAAATGCCGGAGTAACCACGGCATCAGCAGTATTGGTTGGCGCAGGGTTGCTGATGCAATTTGTTAACAATGATAATTTTGTCATTGGCCGCAGAAAGAAAGTAGTTGTGCTGGATAAATGATAGCTTACACTGTAATTTTCTATACGTTAGCACAACATGTTTTCCTTTAGCCAGTCATCCCGCATCATTATTACCTGCAACAAGCGATTATCCCCGTACCTACAGCAGGAAGTTGAAGAACTGGGCTTCACGATTGATCGTATTTTTCAAACCGGTGTGGAGTTAAGCGGAACCGTTAATGATTGTATACGCCTTAACCTAAACCTGCGCACCGCCAGCCAGGTATTGTTCTCCTTAAAAGAATTTAAAACGGATGGCCCGGAGCGACTCTACCAGAACCTGGTCAATTATCCGTGGGAAAATATTCTGGACAAAGACGGTTACTTTTCGGTAACCAGCAATGTGAATCACCCTACTATTAACAATGAGTTATTTGTTAATGTAAAAGTTAAAGATGCCATCGTTGACCGGATGCGCAAACAAACCGGAAAGCGTCCTGATTCCGGATCCGAATTAAACAAAGCGGTGATTCACGTGTACTGGAAAGACAATGATGCTGAGATATTTCTGGATACAAGCGGGGAAACGTTATCCAAGCATGGTTATCGGAAAATACCCGGTCGGGCTCCCATGCTGGAAGCACTTGCTGCAGCCTCGGTAATGGCTACCAAATGGGATAGAAGCACTCCCTTTATTAACCCGATGTGCGGTTCCGGAACGGTTGCCATTGAGGCAGTTTTGCTGGCTACCAACCGCAGACCTGGATTGTTCCGACAAAATTATTCCTTCATGCATGTATTGGGCTATAACGATGCGGCATACCAGCAGGCGTATAAGCAGGTTCAGGATCAGGTAGAGGATATTCCGGGATTAGTGGTGTTAGCCACTGACCTTCGTGAAGATGCTATAAGTGTTTCCAGAAAAAATGCTCACGCTGCCGGAGTGGAACACTTGATCCAATATGCTGTATGCGATTTTGAAGAAACCAAATTGCCAGAAGCCCCGGGCGTTGTCTTTC
>CAZCRJ010000404.1:1536-3508 GCA_964501015.1 uncultured Roseivirgaceae bacterium
TATGGTGAGCGAATGGGCGAGCTGGCAGAACTGGAAGGTACGTATAAACGCATCGGTGATTTTCTGAAGAAGAAGTGCCAGGGATATATGGGGTATATCTTTACTGGAAACCTGGAGCTTGCCAAAAAGATTGGCCTGAAGGCAAAGCGAAGAATCGAATTTTACAGTGCCAAACTCGACTGCCGGTTATTGGAGTATGAGTTGTATGCGGGCAGTAAGGATAATTAATAGTTCTTCGTTGATGGTTATTTGTTATTAGTAATCAATTTCTAATGAATTAAGTTTTTCAGATGGCTCGAATTCACATTAAACTGCCGGATAAATTTCAATTTTCAACTGAATTACCGGTAAGGGTATCAGATCTTAATTATGGCAATCATGTAGGCAATGATTCTATACTTACCATTATGCAGGAAGCGCGCGCCTTATTTTACAAGGGCATGGGCTTTAAAAGCGAAGTGGAAATCGTAGGTCCTATCGGACAGGTGGTAGCGGATGCAGTGGTGATCTATAAAGCGGAATCTTTTTTTGGCGATGTGCTGGTTATCGAAATTGCCACACGGGAATTTCACAAATACGGATTTGATATGCTCTACCGGATTACTAACAAAGTAAGTGGAAAGGAAATTGCCCGAGGAAAAACAGGGATCATCTGCTTTGATTATGAACAACGAAAGATGGCACCTATGCCTGAACTACTTAGGATAAAACTGCAGTCCTAACGAATACATCACATCTTCTATACACACGCAGTAAGAAGAGATTCACCTTATCAATACCGGAATACTAGTAGCGAGTACCTCCAGATCCTGATCGTTCACATGTTTTTTCTCATCGGCAACAATCAGGAAGTTTTCATAGACAATGTCGAGTTCGCTTCCCTCAACTTTATGCCCCAGTACTTCAAGCCTGTGCTTGAGTGCAGCCCTTCCGCTGCGGGCAGTAAGCACAATGGAGGAACACGGAACACCTACATCGGCAGGGTTGATAATTTCGTAATTCTCAGCATGTTTTAAGAAACCATCCTGGTGAATGCCTGACGAATGGGAAAAGGCATTGGCACCAACTATGGCTTTGTTCGGCTGGACCGGCATACGCATCATCTTGCTGACCAGTTTGCTGATGCCATAGATTCTTTCTGATTTGATGTTGGTGGTTAGCCCCAAATCCTGATGGGTTTTTAATGTCATGGCCACTTCTTCCAATGACGTATTACCAGCCCGTTCACCTATACCGTTAATCGTCACTTCCACCTGGCGTGCGCCATGGATCAAACCAGAAATAGTATTGGCAGTGGCCATTCCCAGGTCATTATGACAATGAACTGAAACAATGGCCTTATCAATGTTGCTCACATGATCAAACAAATATTGAATACGCTTACCGTATAAATGTGGTAAACAGTATCCGGTGGTATCGGGTATGTTCACTACATCGGCACCGGCTGAAATGGTGGCTTCAATCATTTGGGCCAGAAATGCCAAATCGGCACGGCCGGCATCTTCGGCATAAAACTCCACTTCATATCCTTTCGACTTCGCATATTTTACCGCCCACACACCTTGCTCCAACACCTGTTCGCGTGTGCTTCTGAATTTGTGTTGGATGTGGACATCGCTGGAGCCGATGCCTGTATGAATGCGTCCACGCTTTGCATAACGAAGTGCTTCAGCGGCAACGTCAATGTCTTCTTGTTTCGCACGGGTTAGTCCGCAGACGACCGGCTCTTTCACGGCTCGCGAAATACCAATCACGGAAAGAAAATCTCCCGGACTGGAAATCGGGAAGCCGGCTTCAATCACATCAACTCCCAGTAACTCCAGTTCGCGGGCAATGGTAATCTTTTCTTCTGTGGCCAACTGGCAGCCGGGCACTTGCTCGCCATCGCGTAAAGTGGTATCGAAAATGTATACTTTGTTATTCATAGTGTTGTTGTTCGTTCTTTGTTAGTTAAGGATTAGCCGGGATAAGC
>CAZCRJ010000405.1:0-3505 GCA_964501015.1 uncultured Roseivirgaceae bacterium
ACGGTAAAAGGAAACATTACTGATTTCTTTGGAGAGCAAATCACTACTTTTAATGGCACTCTGGAGGCTACACTTTTTGATAAAGAAACTTCCTTTATCACACTTGGAAATGAGAATCCGCCATTTGCTTATAAGCAGTGGTTCAATGCATTATTTCGCGGGCAATCTTCAGTAAAAGACGGCCTGTTTGAATTTCAGTTCGTTATGCCTAAGAATATCTCTTATGCCATTGATATGGGCAAACTAAGTCTTTTTGCTGCAAGAGATGGCAAACTTTCTGATGCCTCTGGATATTCAACAAATTTCACTATCGGCTCAAGTGAAGAGAATGTGCCTATAGACAACATTCCTCCTATTATCGACCTCTATATGGAGGATAGCTCCTTTGAAAATGGGGGGATAACTGGCCAAAATCCACGATTGCTTGCTTTTTTATCGGATAAGAATGGAATTAATATTTCGGGATACGGCATCGGCAATAGTATTGTGGCTGTGATTGACGATGGTGAATTGATAACGTTGAATGACTACTATACAACTGTACCTGACGACTACACAAAAGGAGTTATTGACTACCGGTTGAATGACTTGAGCCCTGGTAAACATTCGATCACCTTACGTGCTTGGGATACCCATAATAACTCCGCCCAGGCAACTGTGAACTTTATTGTTACAAAAGGTAATGGCTTGATAATTAATGAGTTTTCAAACTACCCTAATCCCTTCAACGAATCTACCCAGCTTTACTTTACCCATAATCAAGCCGGAAATGATCTGGAAGCCAACCTCTTGTTGGTTGACTATACTGGAAAAACAGTAACTTCATATGAGATTTTCATTCCTGAGAGCGCATATCATGTCAATTTGGTAGAATTTTCGAGAAATGATGACTTTATTGAAAAACTTAAGCCGGGTTTATACTTGGCAAGGCTTGTTGTGCGTTCTCTTGCCGATGGCTCTAAATATGAGCGCACTACAAAGCTTATTCTAGTGAATTGATTAACTTAAGGCCTTGAAAATAAAACAAATGAAGTTTGGAGGTTTTGCCTTGCTTGCAGCCATTCTGCTATCCCAATCTGTATACGGACAATCAATAACCGGTAGAGATACTACATTTCGGGTAATAACAACTGCTGTTCCGTTTCTTACAATTTCCCCCGATGCCCGAAGTGCAGCACTTGGAGATACCGGTGCAGCAACAACTCCCGATGCCAATTCCACTTTCTGGAATCCGGCAAAATTAGCCTTCGTTCAACAATCCTATGGCGGATCTATCTCTTACACGCCTTGGCTCGGTAAAATCATCAATGACATGTGGGTGTCATATCTCACAGGCTTTTATAAAATAACCCGTGAACAAGCGGTTGCGTTGTCAATGAAGTATTTCGATCTTGGAGACATTAGTTTCAGAAGCAACAACAATGAACCATTAGGTGATTTCCGTCCACGAGAATTAGCTATTGATCTTACCTACTCTAGAATGCTTACCGAAGAGTTAAGTGTAGGGTTAACGGGGCGCTATATACATTCTAATCTTACCGGAGCATTCAGCCAAAGTCCTTCGGGCACAGTAGATGCACAGCCAGGCAATAGTGTGGCTGCTGATATTGGTATCTTTTATACCCATCCTATGAAAGGAACACGTAACTCAAATCTTTCTTTAGGCGCAAGTATTTCAAATATTGGAGCGAAAATAACGTATACCGATAATGCTAATAAAGATTTTCTTCCCACTAATCTGAGAATTGGAGGTGTTTACACTACGGAAGCAGATCCCTTTAATTCTTTTGCATTTATTTTGGATTTTAACAAACTACTTGTACCAACGGTAGACGAAGGACAATCTGTATTAGGCGGTATGTTTGGGTCATTTTCTGATGCCCCGGGAGGGTTTGAAGAAGAACTGAAAGAGATTATTATAAACATGGGGATTGAATACTGGTACAATAAAATTTTTGCTGCTCGCGTAGGATACTTCCTTGAATCGATGGATAAAGGAAATCGGAAATACTTAACGTTAGGTCTGGGATTCAGAAAAGAACGTTTCGGTATTGATGTTGCCTATATAGTTCCTACAAATAACCGGGAGCACCCGTTGGCTGAAACGTTACGCTTTACATTGTTAATGCAGGTTGATGGCAAAGATAAATCTGTGACTGATTAAGTGTACATGCTCAACAGGAAGAGTCCTCCCAACTTTGTTCAAAGTACTTCTTTCAAATTAATAGATCATGAGCACACCACACTTCCTAATGGCTGTGACTTGTTTTTAATTCCAGGAGGCGAACAAGAAGTTGTTAAAATCGAGTTTATCATTAATGCCGGTAAATGGTCAGAACCCTTACCCGGAATTTCACACTTCACCGGAACATTACTTTCAAAAGGAACAGGAAAGCTTAGCAGCAATGATATATCTTCAACTTTAGATTTTCTGGGGATTCACCTTGAGATTCAACCAGGGTTTGATTTCACCTCAATATCATTTTACGGCATGTCGAGAAACATATCCTTTATTTTAGACTTAATTGTCGACATCTTGCTTAATCCTTCCATTCCTGAACATGAACTCAAACAAACTAAGGAAATTTATTTTCAAGGCCTGAATATTAATCTTGAAAAAACAAGTTTTGTGGCTTCGCGTGAATTCAGAAAACAACTTTTTGGAGAAACCCATCCCTATGGTCGTGACATAGAAATAAGTGATTTGAATAAAATCAATCGAAATGAATTGATTCATTTCCATAATGATTTCTATAAAGATTTTACTGTTTTCATTTCAGGTAATATATCAAACGAACTCAAACGAATCATTTTTGAAAAACTATCTCAGCTCAAAGTAAAAAAGTCATTCATTGTACCCCATAAAATAGCTACACCGGGCGTCCATTTATCGCATATTGATAAAATTGAAAGCATACAAACTTCCTTACGAATCGGGCAAAATATAATTGGAAGGAGGCATCATGACTATCCCGCAATTTTACTTCTTAATCATATTCTCGGAGGTTTTTTTGGCTCTCGTTTAATGAAAAATATACGAGAAGAAAAAGGATTAACATATGGGATCCATTCATCTATACACCCATTATTACATCACAGCTATTTTGTTATTAGTGCAGATGTTAATAAAGAAAATAGAGAATTTACGATACAGGAGATTAAGAAAGAACTTAAACGATTACAGCAGCGACCCATTCATATAGAAGAACTTAATATTGCTCGTAATCATTTTATTGGAAGTATGCAAACTGAAATGAACTCCCCTTTTTCACACGCAGATAAAATTAAACTTCTTATGTTATTCAACCTTCCCAATGATTACTTCCAATCGTTAATTGATTCAATATTCTCTTTGAAAGAAGCTCAATTAAATTTAATTGCCGAAAAGTATTTCGAAGAAAATCAATTAGTGACAGTTTCCGTTGGATAACCCAATTAGATTTTCCAATTAACAAAAAAAGCCTCATATGTTAGTATGAGGCTTTTGAAGTAAAAAAATAGGCAA
>CAZCRJ010000406.1:0-3501 GCA_964501015.1 uncultured Roseivirgaceae bacterium
GAACGTAATCTTGAAAGTGAGGTAGTCGTTCTTTCGTATTGCACCTAACTCTCTTATACCCGCTATAAACCTTCGCCAATACAGCTACCATTGGTGCGCTATGCGAAGGTGAGTCACGGATACATCGAAAGTAAAGAAGCCTTATAAGGTATCAAAGGGTGAGGTTATTTTTTGAATGCTTTTGGTGCTTACGTGGGTATAGAGCTCGGTAGTTTTGCTGCTTTTATGCCCTAAAATTTCCTGAATATACCGAAGATCAGTTCCTGCTTCCAGTAAATGAGTAGCGTAACTGTGGCGCAACCAATGCAGGGTTACTGGCTTTTTAATCGTTGTTTTGGCTACTGCCTGCTTCAATACTAATTGCAAACTTCGGGCATCATAGGGTTCGCCTGCTACCTGGCCTTCAAAGAGGTAAACGATAGGCCGAAAAGCCTTAAAGTATTCACGCAGTAATTCTACCACTTTTAGGCTGAGGGGTGCAATACGATCTTTGTTGCCTTTGGCAGCTTTAATAATGAGTACCAATCGTTTAGAGTCAACATGTTCGGCTTTTAGCTTCAGTAATTCACCACTACGTAAGCCGCACGCGTAAATCAAACTCAACATAGCCCTGTGTTTCAAATTTGTCGAAGCTTCTAATAACGCTTTCACTTCTTCTTTACTCAAGATGTTTGGTAGTGCTTTAGGATGTTTGGGCCGGTGAATCAACTGTGGATCAAGGTTTCGATTTTCTACTACCTTAAAGAAGAGTTTTAAGGCATTGACAACCTGATTTTGAAACGAGGGTGAAAACTTGTTTTCAAGAATGTACTCATTATTAAAGCGAATGATATCGTCATTGGTGATGTGTGAGGTAATTTTATCATTATAAAATCGCAAAAAGGTCTTGAGTGCTTCAGTATAGGTTTTTATGGTGTTGTTACTATAGCGCTTTGACCGTAAATGGTAGGTGAATTTCTCAACATGCAATCGATGACTTTCTGAAAGCTCATGAGTACTGACACCATGCATTGCTATAGTGGCTGTTGCATTTGATTCCTTTTTTATGGGTTGAGCCTTATCCACCACGGCTGAAAAATCGACATACCCAAAAGGTCTTAAGGCAGCGACAACAAGCCTGAAATTATCGGGTGTATTTTTTATGTACCAACAACTCATGGTCTGACTCCAGGTGCAACCGGTGAGATTTTTCACTGCTGTCGCTATTTTAGTATCGCGTTCAAACCGTATGCATAACACGGAGGCGTTGCGATGTAGGGCTTTTTCCAGTGATATTTTTTTCATAATGGTATAGGTTGCTACTTTAAACCTATCTAAAAAAATCAATAAATCTTTTCCAGTAGAGCCTGTATAATCCCGCTTTTTTCTTTTCTTGGAAAACTGTCCTAAATACTATGAGACCGCAAAATTTGCCCAGCCAATACTTTTGCTAGTTAATTCACTCAGGGTATACACTGGCTTAATCGTTGCTTTAAGGGAACCAATATTCAGTATAACTCAGCCTATTTTCTTTTCTTTTTTTTCTTGTCGCCTTCATTTACTTGCAAAGTAGCTTTGGCGTTAAGGGCGGTAACTACATTTTTTCCTGTTCTAGCTTCCAACTCTTTACGTGCAACCTTTGCAACAGTACCACCTTGTTTGGCCACCTTCTTACTTTCCTTAAAATCTTTGGGGTTTGTTGCGGCAGAAATGTCTTTTGTGGATGCTTCGGCAAGCATGTTTAAAATGAGTTCCGTGTTTGTCATGTTATCCCTCAGGTTTTCCTTTTTCAGTCCTTTTAGGATTTTATATTCTTTGGTGGTTTTATCACTCCATGCTTTGGTAATAATATCAGTAAGCGTAGCAAACTGAACGCCTTCTTTCAGTCCTCTTTTTTTCCATTCATCTGTTAGTTCTTTTCGTATTTCAATGCTTTTAATCCGTTGGTTTATCCAGTTTTCAGAATAGCCCAATTTCATATATTGTTCCAATGCCCTGTCAATACTTAATTCCGGGTCTTGTATTTCATCCAATCGTTCAGAAGCCACCTGAGCCAACCAACGTTTAAAGGGTTCTGCCTTAGGTGAAGGGATGGATTGAATAAGACGAAAAAGTTGTTCGGTATCGGCTACATCTGTTAGCCTCATTTTACCATCAGGTGCGGGCATTTTCAAAGCGTTACAATTTGTAACGGTTTCATTTCCTTCGTCTTTTAGCCGTTTTTTAAGTACCCGCCAATAAACCTGAGGATTAGGACTGTCGGTTAATGCCGCAATTACATCAACTATTGAGATAAACCATTTCTCTTGATCATCATCCCAAACAGACCTCACTTGTTTATCTTCAAAGACTTTTATCTCATTCTGCTCTTTCATGTATCTAAAAGTTTTTA
This sequence comes from uncultured Roseivirgaceae bacterium, assembly GCA_964501015.1. GTDB lineage: Bacteria > Bacteroidota > Bacteroidia > Cytophagales > Cyclobacteriaceae > UBA2336. The sequence continues at coordinate 2,372 of CAZCRJ010000406.1, forward strand.
GTTCATTTCAAACTGTGACAGGTCGTCACGTGTCGTAAAACCATATACCTTTTTTGATGGATAATTACTCAAATTATTAGATGGTCAAACTACACAAATTTTCTGTTTTATTGTTCAGAAGTTCTTTCAGTGTGCCGTTTGCTATTGGTGCTGTATACTGCCATCTTGCCTAAAATCGCGTCCGTTATCCCATGTAATCCCCCTTTTTTCTTTTCAGGGAAAACTGTACTTTGAAATCGATTATTATCCTCAACTCTATGACACCGCGAAATAGCCGCAGAAGTTTTATTAAGCAGGTAGGTTTGGCCGCTGCCGCTTTCACCATTATTCCCCGCCACGTTTTGGGCGGAAAGGGATTTCTGGCGCCCAGTGATACCTTGTCTGTTGCCAGCATCGGAGTAGGGGGTATGGGCGGTGGCGATGTGGCTGGAATTTCCGCTACCAATAAAGCCGTTATCTCCTTCCTATGCGATGTGGACGATCGCAGGGCAGCTACTTCTGTTACGAAATTCCCTAAAGCAAAATACTATAAAGACTTTAGGGTGATGCTGGAGAAGGAGCATAAAAACATTGATGCTGTTTCTGTTTCCACACCCGATCACAACCATGCCGTACAAGCCATGGCCGCCATGCAACTGGGCAAGCATGTGTATGTGCAAAAGCCCTTAACGCATGATATATACGAGGCGCGCATGCTCACAGAAGCGGCAAAGAAATACAAGGTTGTAACCCAGATGGGTAACCAGGGGTCGTCTGGTGATGGTGTGCGGCAGTTGGTGGAATGGTACCAGGCCGGACTGATCGGGGAGGTGCACACCGTGTATTGCTGGACGAACCGGCCCGTGTGGCCTCAGGGTATTCCGTGGCCTTCACAGAAAACAGAAGTACCAAAGGAACTCGATTGGGATTTGTGGTTGGGCACAGCTCCCTATAAAGATTATATCGACAACCTGGTTCCCTTTAACTGGCGCGGCTGGTGGGATTATGGAACCGGTGCACTGGGCGACATGGCCTGCCACATTGTTGAGCCACCCTTCCGTGTGCTTGAATTAGGGTATCCGATTGATGTTCAAGCGAGTGTGGGCAGTGTGTATGTAGGTGAATTCAGAAGGGGATATTTCCCGGATAGC
>CAZCRJ010000407.1:0-605 GCA_964501015.1 uncultured Roseivirgaceae bacterium
ATCAAGGATCACAGCTGTTGCGATGGCAGCATTCAATGACTCTGCACCACCAAACCGCGGGATGGTGATGCGGGTGGTGACCAACGCTTCCACCGGGGAAGATATACCGTGCGCTTCATTACCAATTACGATGACTCCACCTTTAGTCCACTTCATCTCATGAACATTATCTCCGGTTAAAAAAGTACCATAAATTGGGTGTGGATAGGCTGATAAAAAAGGAACTAATTCAGTATAGAAAAGTTGCACCCTTGTAAACGATCCCATGCTGGCATGCAGCACTTTCGGATTATAGAGGTCAGCTGTTTCAGGGGAAGCAATAATTTTTGTTACTCCGTACCAGTCGGCTACCCGGATAATCGTGCCCAAATTACCGGGATCACGGATATCATCCAGCACCAGGGCAAATTCATCACCACTGGATTGAACCGGTATATATTCCTTCATGCTTACCACAGCCATCGCGGAAGTATTGGTTTTAAACTCCCCCGCGGAAGCCAGGTCATCAGCACCGGCAAGAATCAATTCGTTGGGAAAGTGTTCACACAGTGACGTATAGCGGTCATAAAAATCCTGAGTAACCACCAGAATAGTAACATGATAAT
>CAZCRJ010000407.1:615-3498 GCA_964501015.1 uncultured Roseivirgaceae bacterium
CAAAACATTGTTCCTGTAGCCGGTATTTCTTTACTTGCAGGGATTTGATATACTTTATCTTAGCTTTTGATAGCATTATCCTGACCGTTGATTTTCGCGAAAAATAGATATTATTTCTTACTTGTAGGCATACTCCTTATCCTTCAGGGATGCCTGGGGACGAAACACCTGAAAGAGAATGAGCAGATTCTGTACAAGCAGCACGTTGATGCACCGAAAGGATTCGCCACATCGTTAAAACCCTTATATGTGCAGGAAACCAATAAGAAACTCATCGGCCTGCCGCTACACACCCTGGTGGGTGTTTATTATTTCGGGTTAAAGCGATATAATCCTGATAAACTGGAAAGAAAAATCAGTGCCATTGAAGAAAAGTACGATACCCGAATGCGTGAGGCAAAATCAGATAAACGCGCTGCCAACCTTCAATTCAAAAAGCTACGTAAAACAGAAACGCTGAAGGAAAAACTGGAGAAAGGAAATCTATTAATGCAATGGGGCGAACCCCTTGCATTATTTGACAGTGCGAAAGTAAAGCTTACGGAAGAACGTTTTTCAGAATATTTATTTACCAATGGGTATTTTAAAAATTCAATTTCTTCTACGGTAAAGCAACGTTCGGGTAAACTCAAGGATGTGACCTACTCGGTTGTACCGGGCGATCCGTATAGAATCGATACAATATTTTACAGGATACCGGACTCATCCGTTTTGGACCATATACAAAAAATCAGCGCAGCCAGCTTTCTAAAACCTGGTGACCGGTATATCCAGGATAATTTCTCGAAAGAACGGGAACGGATTGACCTGGCCTTAAAGGAAGTAGGCTATTATGATTTCAGCAGGCAATATGTTGAGTTTGATATTGATACGGCCTATCGAAAAAATAAAAAAGTAGCAGTTCAAGTAATCATCAACGACCCGGCAAAGCGCGGATACCATAAGAAATTCAATATTGATGAAGTCCATTTTATTACCGATGCCGGAATCAGTCTGCCCGGTGTTAACCGGATAAAAGAAACCTACCACAATATGAGTATTGAGTATTACGAGAAACTCTACAATCCGAAAATACTTAGTCAGCGAACGTTTATCTACCCGGGCGATACCTACAGTAGAAGTAACACCTTCGATACCCAGCGTCAATTGGCCAACCTCGATGTGTTCAAATTCGTGAACGTAAACTTTGACACCACCGGAGGAAAATTTATTGCCAACATTTTCACCAGTGCGTTAGATCGCTATCAGTGGTCGAATGAAGTGGGCATGAACGTAACACAGGGATTTCCAGGACCCTTTTTAAATATCAATTTTAAAAAACGAAATATTTTCCGAGGACTTGAAAATTTTGAAATGAACGGCCGCATAGGCTATGAAGGTGTGGCATCAGCAACAGAAAACAACAACGTATACCAGAGTATTGAAGCCGGTATTAATGCCTCCATCACCTTTCCTCAATTTTTACTGCCTTTAAAAGAGGAAACCCGATACAAACTGGGGCGGATCAACCCACGTACAAAAGCACTGGTCGGATACACCTATACTGACCGGCCGGAATATAAACGTGCAGCAACAACGTTCAATTACATCTACAGTTGGGAGAACAAACGGATCCGCAGATTCGACCTTACCGTTGGAAACCTTAGCATCATTGATTCCAAAACAGACACTACCTTTCAGAACCTGCTGGACAGTTTGTTTTTATATGAAGGGAATACCTTGTACCTGACCTTTCAGCCTTCTTTTGTAAGCAGTATTATCTTTAATATGTCGTGGAATCATAACAACTACGGCAACCTGGAAAAAAGCTCGGTTTTCTTTCGCTGGTCTCTGGAGAGCGGAGGAACCTTACAAAATCTATTTGATTATCCGATTATCGAACGCAGAAATCTTCAGTCGTTTCAATACCTCCGCTTAAGCGCGGATATCCGCAGGTTACAGGTGCTCGATAAAAATACTACACTGGCATACCGTTTCAATGGTGGCGTGGGCTATTCGTATTCCGTGGATAATGTACTCCCCTACGAAAAATATTTCTTTGCAGGCGGAAGCAGCAGCGTACGCGCCTGGCGACCCCGCAGATTAGGTCCCGGAAGCTTCAGACCACCAGCCAGCGATACACCGGCAAGTGATGGATTATACGATTATCAAAATGAACAACCCGGTGAAATATTGCTCGAAACCAGCATAGAACTCAGACGAAAACTGGTCGGTTTTTTTGAAGGGGCCGTATTTCTTGATGCCGGTAACGTTTGGCTCTTTGAACAACGACAGCGCTTTATAAATGATGAGCTTGTAGACAATGGAAACGCCCAATTCAACCTTGGTAAGTTCTATAAAGAATTTGGTATCGGTACGGGATTTGGCCTACGGTTTAACTTTTCCTTCCTGATCGTACGCTTTGATGTGGGAATGAAAGTGTACGATCCAGGAAGATTGGAAGGCGATCGGTTTGTATTAAATAAAATCAAATTTTTAAGACCCTTCGGAACTAACCGCGAACCTGTGATTTACAATTTTGGCATAGGGTTTCCCTTCTAAGATTTCATAAAGTTATCAATACCTTCGGTAACACGCTCATGCTCTTCTTCCTGCGGAAAATGACCGCACCCCTCCAACTCAAGGCACTGTGCACAAGGAAAGCCAACTTTAAACTGCTCCAGATATTTTGGTGATGCAAACGGATCATCCATACCCCAGATCAAGAGCATGGGTTTAGAATTAAGTAATGATCGTTTAATCCATAATTCACCAAACAAACTTTGATCATTTACCAACGAACGGGCAAAAGCCAGAACACCATACCGCTGTTGTTTATGATTGAACGGACTAGTAAAATGCTTGAGAATGGGTTTCGATATTTTCCGTTTTCCAAAAGATTTT
>CAZCRJ010000408.1:0-3497 GCA_964501015.1 uncultured Roseivirgaceae bacterium
ATCGGTTGCCTTTACGCCCAACAGTCGATCACTGATAGTATTACGTATCAGCGTGGGCAGTACCGAGCCATTTTGATTTACCAATACAACGATACCAACACTGTCGCTGGGGAAAAAGCTGACATTCGCGGAAAAGCCATCAATGTTTCCACCATGATCAACACGGTAATGTCCCTTGTAAGAAGAAGTAAACCATCCATAACCATAATTACCCATGTGAATGTCAGGAAATTCCGGGTCAGGTGTATCACTGTTAATGATCATTTGCGAACCCATCGCTTCCTTCACATAGGCAGCCGGTAGGATCTGCTTTCCCTGAAACTTCCCGCCCTTAATCCAGGTGATTACCCAATTCGACATTTCCGACACACTGCTATTGATGCTCCCGGCCGGAGCCATAGCCGCAATATCGTAGTAGTCTATTTTGGTGATCTGCGTTTTGTTCTTTACACGGTATCCAATAGCAGCATCTGCACCATTTCTTAGTCCATCAATCGCAGCATTGGATGTTTTCATAGTAAGCGGTTGAAAGAAGTTCGTATTGATATTTTCCTACCAACTTTTACCCGTGATTCGCTCCGCAATAACACCTTGGGTGAGGAACATAAAATTATTGTAGTACCATTTCTCCCGAACGCCAGCAAAGGGTTGTTGGTGTTCAATGCGCTGCATTAAACTGTCTCGTGAATGGGTAGGGAAAAGATACCAGCTATAATCGTGGCGGGGTAAGCCGGTTCGGTGTGTCATAATATCCTTAATCGTGATGAGGTCATTCATTCCGGCATTATGGAAGCGCAGTTCAGGAACATATTTAATGGGACTGTCATCAAATGAAAGCTTATTCGCTTCCCGTAAAATACCCAACACACCGCTGGTGAATGCTTTGCTGCTGGAACCAATAGCAAAGAGTGTGTTTGGCGTTACCGGCAACTTTTTATCATAATCGCGGAAGCCAAATCCTTTCGAATAGATGACCTTGTCCTTCTCAACAATTGCAATTGCAAAACCGGGGGCATACCAGGCGCTTAAAAGTTTTTCCAATTCCGCATCCAGGCCATTAAGACGTTTGTCGGATGTCGATTTCTTTTGCGCCATGGCGGGCAGAAGACAAAACAGGAGAGCAATAAACACGATGCGTTTCATATCAGAAAATTTTGGATGAGTAAGGTAGGCAATTTCCCCTTGGCTTTGAGTACCAAAAGTTTTAATTCCCGATTTTTTAAAGCAGTATAACCACTCAGATTATTCCATTTCCTGAATACATTTTTTTATCGTTTATTTATCGAAATACTATTACCTTATGAAACACCTCCTGATGTTCCTTCTTTTTGTTGTCAGCCTTTCATTGCTTGCACAAAACCCTGATATGCCCACCGATTTCCTGAGTAAGGAATGGCATAAAGAACGGAGGCAAAAGCTGCGTGAAAAATTACCAGCAAATTCCGTTGCCGTATTCTTTGCCAATGCGGTGCGCAACCGTAGCAACGATGTGGATTACATTTACCATCAGGACCCTGACTTCACTTACCTGACAGGTTATAAGGAACCGCATGCTGTATTGCTCGTTTTTAAGGACAAGCAGAAAATGCAGGATGGCACTCTTTATGATGAAATCCTCTTCGTTCAGCCAAAAAATGAAATGGCCGAAATGTGGACCGGCAGACGACTGGGTAATCTTGGCGCTAAAGCACAACTGGGTTTTGAACAGGCATTAAACAATACCGATTTTAAAAAATACAATGTTGATTTTTCTTCCTTTGCCCAGGTTCTGTTTTTTGATTTCAAAAACGATGTTCGTAACGAGCCCCGTGATTCTGCCGACCTCTATGACCTGATTGAACAGTTTAAAGTAAAGGTAAATTATCCTCGTCAGGATGCTCTAAGTGTTGCACGCGAACAGCCCAAAAATAACCTGAACACAAGAGCCTTAAACAGCATAATGTCAGATCTGCGTGGCATTAAAACCAAAGAAGAACTGGAAATGATTCGTAAGGCCGTGATGATTTCCTGCATCGGTCAGGTAGAGGTAATGAAGGCTATGAAGCCCGGCATGAGTGAACGCGAAATACAGGGTATTCACGAGTACGTATTCAAGAAATACCAGGCCGAAGATCTTGGCTATCCATCCATTGTTGGTGGTGGGCACAATGGATGCATTTTGCATTACATCGATAATTACAAACCGGCCGTTGATCCGAATGAATTAATCCTTATGGATTTGGGCGCAGAATACCACGGTTATACTGCCGACATCACCCGCACCATTCCGGTAGGCGGAAAATTCAGTCCCGAACAAAAGCAGATTTATGATCTGGTACTGAATGCACAGGAAGCCGCAATGAAAATTTGTAAGCCCGGGCTGACTTTCAGTGCATTGAATGCGGCCACTGTTGAGGTGATCACCAAAGGGTTGAAAGAATTAAACATCATTACCAATGATCGAGAGGCTCGCAGGTTTTATCCCCACGGCTGCTGCCATCACATCGGACTTGCTGTTCACGATCGCGGCAGTAACGACAAAATAGTTGAAAACATGACCTTCACCATTGAACCCGGTATCTACATTCAGGAAAACACAACCACCGATCCGAAATGGTGGGGCATTGCTGTGCGCATTGAAGATGACTACCTCGCCACGAAAAACGGTTGCGAGCATCTTTCTTCCTTTGCCCCACGCACCACAGCCGATATTGAAGCAATGATGAAGCAGCCGAGTCCATTGGATAATTTTGTGTTGCCTGATTTGGATAAAACGATCAAACAGCACTAACATTTATACGGGTAAACATTAAAGGGAGCAACCAATCTTGCTCCCTCTTTATTTGAAGCCATCTCAAAAAAAGAAGTATAGAATTTGAATGGAACCTGTTCGTTCAAGGAAGTAAGTATCGACACAATCCTGTGTTCAAAATCGGATGTCGAGATTGCTTCGCACAGACAATAACGGATTATCGATGGGTTTTGGCTGGACCTATTGAGTGCTTAACAACTTTCTAAGGGAAAGAAAGTGTAGGCCATACGCCAACGGTACCAGAAAGGCTGGTAGGAAGATGAATGGAAAATACGTGACGATAGTATTAGCCGGTTCATTTTCAAATACACGAACAGGTGATGGTGTTGAGAGGATGGCAATTGTAACAATATTGATGAGCAATCCCAAGCAAATCAGGTTCCATACAATCATCACCTTCTTATTCGCGGAAAAAAAATAGGCTACAATCGGAGCGGTGAGTCCGGCAATAATGTCATAGTTTCTTCCTTCGAAGGTCATTTGCACCGGTAGTGCCCTATCGATGAAAAGCATCCACAGCAGAATTTCCACAACTACACGGAATACCTGTAGTTGTGTTAGCACCTTAACCGGCACAAAGGATAAAATATGTTTCATCTTACCTGAAAAAGTAACGGTTAAAATGCCAACTAATGGAATGAACAGGATGGGCGCCAGGTTAATAGGAAAGATTTCAAATCGTTGCGAAAATCCGGTGAGCGAGACA
>CAZCRJ010000409.1:0-3477 GCA_964501015.1 uncultured Roseivirgaceae bacterium
CAAAGTAAGGATTAAGTATAGAGTAAAGTCAAGCTGGCTCACAGGCATTAAGGAAAATGAATTCAAATTAAAATTGAGTAGCTCCTTTCCTATAAACCCCTTTGAGGCTCTACCTATAGCTCTACCCATAAACTAAAAAAGCCTCTAATAATTTGATTATCAGAGGCTTAAAGTTATTTCATGTAGTCCGTACGGGAATCGAACCCGTGTTACCAGAATGAAAATCTGGTGTCCTAACCCCTAGACGAACAGACCGTCAAAAATCGAGTCGCAAAGATATGGTTAAGGCTCTTATTTGCAAACCCCGTTTTGCAAAATTATAAGCTTTTTTGAGCAGGGTTGTATTCAGCAAAACTATGTCCAGGTGGTTATTTTCCTGCTTTTGTTGTTCCTCTGTTAGTTACCTCCATAAACTTTGATCACAGGTTCGCGCCAGGAATTGGCGTGGTCGGAACACAGGAAAAGCATGGTCTCGGCAATCTCTTCCGGAGATACCCATTGGCTGAAATCGGCCTCCGGCATGGCTTTCCGGTTCGCATCAGTATCGATGGTGCCTGGTACAATAACCGTTGTAATTACTTTTTTGGCTTGTCCTTCCGCATTCAGCAGTTCGGCCAGTTTGAATACCAATGATTTAGACAGGGCATAAGCAATTGCATTTTTCCCTTCTTTGGCCAGCAGGGCAGGTCGGGCGCCAATCAGGATAATCCGGCCTCCTCGCGGTTGTTCCATCATCCTGGCCAACACTGTGCGTGCGGTGAAGTAAGCCGTTTCGAAATTCATGGAAAACATCTTGTCTAAATCCTGGCCTGAGGTTTTGTCGAACGTTCCCGGCATAAACCCACCTGCTAACAGGAGGGCAGCATCCAGGGTTTGATGATCCTTAAAGAGCGTATCGACCATAGACGATGTGGCTTCTTCATTAGCCAGGTCAACCTCATATTCCTGTGTGATGTTTTCGTGTGCATTCGAAATTATTCCCGGCAAGGTAGTGGCCAACACACGATAGCCATGTTCAGCGAATTTCCTGACTACTACTTTTCCCAGGTTGCCACCAGCTCCGGTGATGAGTACATTTTTTCCAGTCACTTGCATAACTATTCAGGTGTGCGTTAAAAGTAGTATAGGACGAATCGAAATGGTGCAGATCCAGACTGAATCAAAAACACATATCGTGTTTAGAATACGTTGATCCCAAACTGGATCATAATCATATTTGTATTGGAGTAATTGGTTTCATAGGTCACTGCTCCATTGTCAACCTGCATTGATCCCCGAACAACATACCTTATTTTATCGCCCCAAAGATATAAAACCCGCAGCGTAAAGGAACCTTTTCCCTCCCCTTCATCCTTGAATTTCCTGTTGTAAAATCCGATACCTAATCCATATCCTAAACCGGTGTCGTTGGTAGTATGAATGACTTCCGCCTGGTCGTCATTGAGTATAATATCGACAAGGTTTTTATCAATTTTCGTTCGGGTATTGTAAATCTTCATGCCCAGCATGCCATCGATAAAAGGTGTAAAGCCATATTCTTTATCGGTCAGGAATACTCGGGCAATGCCGTTAATCGAATAATAGTTGAAGGTTGTTTTATAGGGGGGAGCATTGGTTGCAGCAAGTTGCTTATCGCGGCCAAAGGTGACGTAGGTGAAATCAGCACCAAAGAAAACAGGGGAATATCCTTTCTTTCCTTTAGGATTAAATAATACATTGGAACCAAGCCCAACGCCCAGGCCTTCAATGGGATTATCTACCGCCTTTTTAAATTCTTCTGACGGAATGGCAATGGCTGGTGAAAACGAAATCATCGCTGTTTCCTGAGCCTGTGTGATTAATGCCAGTACACTAAAGAATACCAGCAGAAGATGTTTGTTCATATTAATTATGCGAGGTTATGATACACTTGTTGTACATCATCATCACTTTCCAGCGCTTCCACACATTTTAACACTTCATCCTGCTCTTCTTCCGATAACTCTTTAGTGGTAGCAGGAATGTATTGCAATTCGGAACTCTTCGGTTCCAGGTTTCTGGATTCCAGAAATTTCTGCAGATGACCAAACTCCGTGAATTTAGTATAGATGAGCAGTTCATCTTCTCCACGTTCTATTTCATCAGCACCGGCATCAATCAGGTCAAGCTCCAATTCATCCAAATCGAGTTTATCGGGGTCGAACTTAAATACTCCTTTTCGTTCGAACATAAACGACACCGATCCGGAGTTGCCCATGCTTCCTCCATTCTTGGAAAAATGCAGGCGAACGTTTGCTACCGTACGGGTAGGGTTGTCGGTAGCACATTCCACCAATATCGGAACACCGTGAGGGGCATATCCTTCGTAGGTGATTTCCTGAAAATCTTTTTCTTCTTTTGACGAGGCACGTTTAATGGCCGCTTCCACCCGATCCTTCGGCATGTTCACACCCTTAGCGTTTTGGATGGCCATGCGCAGCCGTGGGTTGTTATCAGGATTTGGTCCGTTTTGTTTTACAGCGATGGCAATATCTTTTCCGATCCGGGTAAAGGCTTTCGCCATCTTATCGAACCGTGCGAACATCTTATGTTTTCGTTTTTCAAATATGCGACCCATACGTGCTTTTTTTCTGCTTAGTTGACGCGTAAAAATAGGGAAGAATTGGCAAGCGCCAAGGTGCCGTTCCTATTCTTTTGACACCTGCTGAAGAATGGCCGTGACATTGAATTTTCCTGTTTCTGTATAGACAAAGGACGGCAGGCTTACCATTTTTCGGGGTACTTCGTAGGGTGGCAACTTTTCGGATAGTGCACTACGCAGCACTCTTTCTTCTTCTTCGGTAAGCGGCATTCCTTCCAAAATAAGCACGACCTGCTGCCCTAACGTATCGTGGGGTATTCCTGCCACAAGGTGATTGCGTTCAATACCCAGCTCAGTCAATACATGGGCAACAACTTCTTCAATCTTTTGAGGAAATATTTTTATTCCGCCACTGTTGATAACATGATCGATGCGTCCGAGAAACCGAAACGCATTTTCACCAGGTATCACTACAAGATCATTGGTGATAACGGGATCGGGTAATATCTCATCGTGAATTTCCAGGCATCCACGATCATCCAACTGAATGGTTACTCCGGGAAGGGTATGAAAAAGGGCTGAACGATTGGATGTGTTTAGTAGTTGAAGTGCCACATGACTGATGGTCTCTGTCATGCCAAATGTTGCGTACACCGGACAACGGATGGATTGTAATTCCTCTTTTAGCGCATCAGATGCAGCAGCACCACCAACAATAATGGCGTTCATGTCATTGATTTTTTGGATGGCTTCTGGTGAGGATAGCATGGTCTGAAGTTGCAATGGCACAACAGCCATAAAATCGATAGGCAAGTGGGCCGGAATATTTTCCAATGGATTGGATGATGGTTCAACAGCAATAAGGTGCATGCCACCAACAAGTGCGCGCACAATCATCATTTTACCGGCAATGTATT
>CAZCRJ010000410.1:0-3477 GCA_964501015.1 uncultured Roseivirgaceae bacterium
CTGATAACCACGGCCGAATTGGCCGTTCGCCCTACACCTTCTGTACCTTTTTCTGACGTAAATCCTTTGTAGCTTCCAATAATGCCAATAGCAAAACCAAAAAAGAAGGATTTAAGAATGGAAGGAATCATGTCGCCAAACTGGAGATAGGCAAATACATTGTTAAAGTATAATTGAAAACTAACATCACCTTTAATGTTTTCAACAAGAGATGACCCAAGGAGAGAAACCAGATCGGAGTAAACCACCAGCACCGGTAACATAATGGTGCAGGCCAGAACGCGAGTGATCACCAGGTATTTAAAGGGGTTGGTGCCGGAAACTTCCATGGCATCAATTTGTTCAGTCACTTTCATGGAGGCTAATTCAGCGCCAATACCCGATCCGATTTTACCGGCACAGATCAGGGCCGTAAGCACCGGCCCGATTTCGCGCACAATGGCAACCCCTACCATTGAAGGCATCCAGGATTCGGCACCAAATTCAATTAATGTGGGTCGTGTTTGCAGCGTAAGCACGATGCCCATGATAAACCCTGTTGCGCCCACAAGTCCGATTGACTTATTGCCAATCATATAACATTGACGTAATAGCTCTTTGAATTCGTATGGTGGATAAAGAAACTCAGTTAGAAACCGCCAGGCAAAGAGTGTGATTTCACCTGTTTCGTGAAAATATTTTTTCAGATTGTGTACCATACCCATACGCTAAAAATACCGGGCAGATCGTGGTAAACGAATGATATTTGTCAGATGTCAGGATGATTTTAGCGATCAATCAAAACATAATTGGTCCTTTTTTTTCGTGGTTAACCTATCTGAATTACAATTGAAGAAGGCCAATTATGATGGGGAGCGCGAGAATATCAGTAGATAGTATTATTGTCCAAAATTACGTTACAACTTTGTGACACATTATGGTGTCTTAGGTGTATGCGTAAATTCATAAAATCATTCCTTATTTTTTTGATTCTTGGATTAACGCAATGCAAGGAGGATTGTATAAAAAGTGTTAAATGTTCTTTGGAACCAGAGTCAGGTCCGTGTTATGCATTATTCACTAAATTCTATTATGACAAGAATGAAAAGATATGTAAGTCTTTTATCTGGGGAGGTTGTGGACCAGGGGTACCCTTTGCCACCTTGGAGGAATGTAAGAAAAGTTGTAGCTGTGATTAGTTCAAGATTCATACTATTAATCATTCTTATTGGGGTATTAAATTCCTGTGAAGAAAATGCTTTTGATGGCGAAGAGTTTACAGTCGTTGTTGAAAGCCAGGGAGATATTTCCTGTGGCCTGCCAGTAGTCAGATTTGTAGAAAAACCAGATAAAGTGAGGGCTAAAACCTCAATGGAGAACCTGGAGTATAATGTATATAACCTATCTCCGAATCTAGTTACTACGGGTAACCGACTAAAAATCAGATTTATAACTACATCTGAAAAGGATTTACGGCCTTGCAAAGCAATCGGTATTTGGTATCCGCCTATAACCATAATTACTGCCAGACAAATTGAGTGACCACGTGCTCTCAACTACGGCATAAGACGGGAATACAGCTGTTAGTAACTAATATTCCACCAGTATATAATAACTCGTTTATGCTAACTGGTTGACAATAACCCGAAGCACCGAACACAAAAGGGATTCAAATTATCAAGGTTGAATTTCAGCAACGTTCTACCTTACATATTCCTTCGGTATTGCCCACCTACTTCAAACAGGGATTTGGTAATCTGACCAAGTGAACACACTTTGCAGGCCTCCATCAGTTCTTCAAAGATGTTCTTGTTATGAATGGCAGCCTGTTGGGCGCGATCAAGTGTAACTTCTGCATCATTTCCCTTTACCTCATGAAGATTGTTCAACATGGTAATTTGGTACTCTTTTTCTTCTGTGGTGGCGCGAATGACTTCCTGGGGTAATATAGTAGGGGAGCCTTTGGAACTTAAAAAGGTATTAACCCCGATGATCGGATATTCGCCTGTATGCTTCATCATTTCGTAATACAAACTTTCTTCCTGTATTTTACCACGCTGGTACATGGTCTCCATAGCCCCCAGTACACCTCCACGCTCGGTGATGCGATCAAATTCCAATAACACTGCTTCCTCAACAAGCTCCGTCAGTTCATCAATGATAAAAGATCCCTGTAACGGATTTTCATTCTTGGCTAATCCCAGTTCACGATTGATGATAAGTTGTATGGCCATGGCCCTACGCACACTTTCTTCGGTAGGGGTTGTAATGGCTTCATCGTATGCGTTGGTGTGCAACGAATTGCAATTGTCGTAAATGGCATACAAGGCCTGAAGTGTAGTGCGGATATCATTAAAATCTATTTCCTGGGCGTGTAGAGAACGGCCCGAAGTCTGAATATGATATTTCAGCATTTGCGAACGGGCATTTGCGCCATATTTATTCTTCATGGCTTTTGCCCAGATTCTACGCGCTACGCGGCCGATCACTGCGTACTCCGGGTCGATGCCGTTGCTGAAAAAGAACGATAAGTTGGGAGCAAACTCATTGATGTCCATTCCCCTGCTGAGGTAATACTCCACATACGTGAATCCGTTGGCCAGCGTAAAGGCCAGTTGGGTGATGGGATTCGCACCGGCTTCGGCAATATGATATCCGGATATGGATACCGAATAAAAGTTTCTGACTTTTTTATCGATGAAATATTGCTGAACATCCCCCATCAGGCGAAGGGCAAATTCAGTAGAGAAGATGCAGGTGTTTTGCGCCTGATCCTCTTTTAAGATGTCGGCCTGAACAGTTCCTCTTACCTGCGAAAGTGTTTCTGCCTTAATTTTTTCATATACCTCTTTTGGAAATACCTGATCACCAGTAACGCCCAGCAGCATCAAACCTAATCCATCGTTTCCTTTTGGTAAAGCACCCTGATAAGCAGGGCGTGTATGTACCCGACCTTTGTAATGATCAGCGATTTTGTTTTTCACTTCTTCTTCCAATCCGTTATCACGGATGTAAAGTTCACATTGCTGATCAATAGCGGCATTCATAAAAAAGGCCAGCAGCATGGGTGCCGGTCCGTTAATGGTCATGGATACCGATGTTTTTGGATCAGCAAGATTAAATCCACTGTACAGTTTTTTGGCATCATCAAGGCAGCAAATACTAACTCCTGAGTTTCCGATCTTGCCGTAAATATCCGGACGATAATCCGGATCATTTCCATAAAGGGTTACTGAGTCGAATGCCGTTGATAAGCGTTTAGCCGGCATACCAAGGCTCACATAGTGAAAGCGTCTATTGGTTCGTTCTGGTCCGCCTTCTCCGGCAAACATTCGGGTAGGATCTTCGCCTTCCCGTTTGAACGGATAGATACCCGCGGTGTAAGGAAATTCACCGGGTACGTTCTCCTGTAAACTCCAGCGTAACAAATCTCCCCAACTGGAGTACCTGGGTAAAACAACTTTTGGAATTTGGCTATGCGATAACGATTCGGTGTGT
>CAZCRJ010000411.1:0-3475 GCA_964501015.1 uncultured Roseivirgaceae bacterium
ATCCAGAGTTCAAGCTTGCGTCCGTATTGCCGGCAAAACTCGCGAAAGGTTTGTGTAAGCTTTAGTCCGAGGTCATACACATTGGTTACATTTTCTCCTTCCTGGTACGCCACTTTAAAACCGCTGCCAAAATCGATAAACTTCAAATCTGGGAAATCACGGGCAACGCTGAAGAGTATTTCGGCCATTTTTAAGAATACATCCGTTTCAGCAATCTCTGATCCGGTGTGAACGTGTAACCCGATAACATGAATGTTATACTGTTGCACAGTTTCCATGATCTGCTGAAGCTGGTAAATGGAAATACCGAATTTTGAATTGCTATGCCCGGTTGAAATTTTATAATTTCCTCCGGCCATAATGTGGGGGTTCAGTCGAATGGAGCACGGGTAGGAGCTTCTGTACTGAGCACCAAATTTTTTAAGGAACGACAAATTATCAATATTGATAACCAACCCCAATTTAACCGCCTCTTCAATTTCGCTGAAATCGGCACAGTTAGGGGAAAACATAATGGAGGAAGGTTCAAAACCTGCCTTCAGCGCTAAATGAGCCTCACCGATGGATACCGCATCAGCTCCCGACTCATACCGTCTTAATAATTTAAGGATGGAGAGGTTGGAAAGAGCTTTGATGGCATACTTGACCTTCACATCGGCATCGGAGAACGCCATTTTAAGACTCTTGAGTTGATGAATTATTTTTTCAGCATCATAGACATATAATGGGGTGCCAAACTGCTCGACAATGTCCTGCACCGATACGTTTTGGATATAGTAAGATCCGTCTTTGAGTTCCATTTAAACCAGATTAAGATTCAAATATACTTCCCTATTCTGACTCCTGAGTTTTGATTGCGTATTTTTGATGAATGCTTCCAGCATGGATGGCTTTTCACTTCGGCTTAAGTATGAACAGATGAACTTATTTTTCAGGGAATATGGACAAGGTCAGCCCATGATCATCCTACATGGATTGTTGGGCTCATCCGATAACTGGTTGCCACAGGCAAAACTACTATCCACTCATTTTCATGTATATGTTGTAGACCAACGCAATCATGGCCTTTCTCCACATAGCGAAGAGTTTGATTATAATGCCTTATCCAATGATATTGGAGCCTTTATTGAGCAACATCACCTGGAAAATGTAATACTACTTGGGCACTCCATGGGCGGAAAGGCAGCCATGAATTATGCTCTATCCCATCCGGATAAGTTGGACAAATTAATTGTGGTGGATATTGCCCCTAAGGCTTATGATGTACGCCATGATCACATTGTGGAGGGGTTAAAAGCAATTCCGATAGATAGTGTGCAATCACGGGCTGAGGCAGATGATACCCTTGCTAAACACTTATCGAATGATGCCGTACGACAATTCCTATTAAAAAACCTCATGCGCAAGCCAGAAGGAGGGTTTGGGTGGAGAATAAACTTATCGGTAATTGATCGCAACCTGGAGACTATTGGTGGAGGGTTGATTGAGAATGGTGAGTTTGATAAGCCCACACTTTTTATCCGGGGCAGTAAGTCGGATTATATTTTGGATGACGATCGTGAGCAGATCACATCCATATTTCCGAATGCAACACTGGTGAGTATGAATACAGGGCATTGGGTACAAGCCGAAAGCCCAACCGAGTTTGTTAAGGTGGTTTTGAATTTTCTGCAGTCCGCAAAGTGAGCACAAAGGGCACAGTTTACATGATTCCAACCATCATTGCGAATGATACGCAGTATGAAGTAATAGCACCGTCCGTAACTGAGAGGTTAAAATCAATACGTCACTTTTTGGTTGAAGATGTGCGAAGCGCCAGGCGGTACTTAAGCAGCTTGAAAATTTATGATAGCATTGAGTCGCTGGAGTTTAACGTACTGAATAAAGACACCACCTCTGCAGAAATTGAAAAGCTATTTTCTCCGGTTATGGCCGGATTACCCATGGGAATTCTATCAGAGTCTGGTTGCCCTGGCGTTGCCGATCCCGGTGCGCTGGCCGCAGCCTTTGCACATAAAAGCGGAGTAAGGATTGTGCCTCTAGTGGGGCCCTCTTCCATTTTACTTGCGTTAATGGCTTCCGGTTTGAATGGACAGCAGTTTGCCTTTCATGGCTACCTGCCGGTAGATAAATCAGCATTAACAGCAGCCTTAAAAAATCTGGAGAAGGAATCACGCACAAAACATCAAACACAAATATTTATTGAAACGCCTTATAGAAACAATACCATGTTTACACATTTACTGAATACACTGAGTAATGAAACCACCCTATGTGTTGCTCTTGATCTTACCGGAAAGGATGAGTCTGTACAATCCAGGCGTATTGCAGAGTGGAAAAAAAGTATTGTCGAATGGCCCAAACTTCCTGCCGTCTTTCTGTTTTTGGCTCATTGAGTATAATGCTTTTGGTTTTACAGGCATTCCTCTAAATTTGCCCACTTAATTTTTGGTTTCACACCGTTAAACAACACTATTCATATGCCATATTTGTTTACCTCTGAATCAGTATCTGAAGGACATCCTGATAAAGTTGCTGATCAGATTTCCGATGCCCTGATTGATTACTTTTTAGCCTATGATCCCACATCGAAAGTGGCATGCGAAACACTGGTAACAACTGGTCAGGTAGTGCTTGCCGGGGAAGTAAAGTCGGAGGCGTACCTGGATGTTCAAAGCATTGCGCGTGAGGTAATCCGAAAAATAGGGTATACTAAAAGTGAGTACATGTTTGAGGCAAACTCATGTGGAATTCTCTCGGCTATTCACGAACAATCACCGGATATTAACCAGGGTGTGGAGCGTAAAAAGAAGGAAGAGCAGGGAGCAGGAGATCAGGGGATGATGTTTGGCTATGCCACAAATGAGACAGACAATTACATGCCGTTACCTGTGGAAATTGCTCACCTCCTGTTACGCGAATTGGCAGCCATACGCAGGGAGGGCAAGAAGATGACCTATCTTCGTCCGGATTCGAAGTCTCAGGTAACCATTGAGTATGGAGATGACAATCAGCCACTCCGAATTGATACGATCGTAATCTCTACACAACACGATGAGTTTGGTAAGGATGCCCCGATGTTGAAGAAAATAAAGGAAGACATCATTACAATTCTCATTCCTCGTGTGAGAAAAAAACTTCCCAAGCGAATCCAGAAATTATTCAAGGCAGACATCAAGTACCATGTAAATCCAACAGGCAAGTTTGTGATCGGTGGGCCACATGGCGATACCGGATTAACCGGGCGTAAAATCATTGTGGATACGTATGGCGGAAGAGGTGCACACGGTGGTGGAGCATTTTCCGGAAAAGATCCATCCAAGGTAGATCGTTCAGCAGCTTATGCAACACGTCATATAGCCAAGAATCTTGTGGCAGCAGGATTATGCGATGAAGTGCTGGTTCAGGTAGCCTATGCCATTGGGGTAGCAAAACCTGTTGGACTATATGTAAACACTTTTGGAACAGCAAAGGT
>CAZCRJ010000412.1:0-3473 GCA_964501015.1 uncultured Roseivirgaceae bacterium
GTACCCGAGATACTGCTTTCCGGTCATCAGGCTAAAATCGAAGACTGGAAACATGAACAAGCCCTGGAAAGAACTCGAAATAGAAGGCCGGAATTATTAAAATAACCATAAGCCGGTTTTTCCCTTAAAAACATTCTGATCTCATCTTCTAATTTCCCGATTCTTTCCCTACATTTGCAGTCCATTTTTGAAAAAACAAGCTATTATGGCCGATTTAATAAAACTAGTTGAGCAGGAATATACTTCTGCACGCGAAAAAATGCCTGACTTCAGAGCAGGTGATACCATTAACGTACACGTTAAAATTAAGGAAGGAGCTAAAGAAAGAATCCAGCAGTTCCAGGGCGTTGTTATTCAGCGCAAGGGCTATGGTTCGAATGGTGAATCCTTTACCGTGCGTAAAGTTTCCAATGGTGTTGGTGTTGAACGTATTTTTCCGATTACATCTCCCAGTATCGATAAAATTGAATTGTTAAAGCAAGGCAAGGTTCGTAGAGCCAAGATCAATTACATGAAGGGTCGTCATGGAAAGTCGGCCAGGATCAAGGAAAAGGTCTAAAAATATTTTGTCTGAAAAGGCCATCCGGTTCATTCCGGGTGGCTTTTTTATTTTAACCCAGTGTCATTTCCATGCACTGGCATACGATAAAATAATTGATAACTTTGTTGCCCTACACACAAAAATTATGGCAAAGCAAGCAAAACAAAACATTTCCAAAATCCTTGGTAAAGACGCAAAGTACCTTCTTGATCACAAAAGCAAAACCATCTCGACCAGCCAGATTCACGCGCCAGGTCCTGATTTTGTAGACCGTGTGTTTGTACAATCCAACCGCTCACCCCAAACGCTCAGAAGTCTTCAAACCTTGTTTAATCATGGAAGGCTTGGCGGAACAGGATACGTATCCATTTTGCCCATCGACCAGGGAATAGAGCACAGTGCCGGTGCTTCCTTTGCCAAGAATCCGATCTATTTTGATCCTGAAAATATTGTAAAGCTTGCTATCGAAGGTGGATGTAATGGTGTGGCCACAACGTATGGTGTACTCGCCATGATGTCGCGGAAATACGCCCACAAAATCCCGTTCATTGTTAAGATCAATCACAATGAACTCCTTACGTACCCCAATCAATATGATCAGATCATGTTTGGTTCTGTTGATGAGGCCTGGAACCTTGGTGCAATGGCTGTTGGCGCTACTATTTATTTCGGTTCGGATAATTCCACCCGTCAGATTCAGGAAGTAGCCGCTGCGTTTGAGCGTGCTCATGAATTAGGAATGGCTACTATCCTATGGTGCTATATCCGTAATAATGCGTTCAAGTCAGGCGGAAAAGACTACCATGTGTCGGCCGATTTAACAGGTCAAGCCAACCATTTAGGGGTTACTATTCAAGCCGATATTATCAAGCAAAAGCTTGCCGAAAATAATGGGGGCTACAAGGCCCTGAATACCGGAGGAAGCAGTTATGGAAAATTAGATGAGCGCATCTATACCCAGCTTACTTCCGATCACCCTATCGACCTTTGCCGGTACCAGGTGGCAAACTGCTATATGGGAAGAGCCGGTTTGATTAATTCTGGAGGCGAATCGAAAGGGGCAAGTGATTTAGCCGATGCTGTACGCACTGCCGTTATTAATAAACGTGCGGGTGGCATGGGGTTGATCTCCGGGAGAAAAGCGTTTCAACGTCCAATGAAAGAAGGCATTGAAATTCTTCAATCCATTCAGGATGTATACCTGGATAGCAACATTGATCTAGCGTAAAAATTAACCCGCGAAACCATGTCATGGTTTAATAGAACGGATAAAGGAATTCTCACCCCTACTGAAGCGAAGCGTGAAGTTCCGGATGGCCTTTGGTTTAAATCACCCAAGGGTAAAATCATTCACACACGTGAATTGAAAAACAATGCATACGTAGTACCCGAAGAGGAGTATCATGTACGCATCGGTTCACAGGAGTACTTCGAAATATTATTTGATGAAGGCACGTTTACTGAGTTGGATGCAGCTATGGAATCTGCGGATCCGCTTTCATTCAAAGACACCAAGCCCTACCCAAAAAGAATTAAAGAGACACAAGAAAAAACCGAACTGAAAGATGCTGTGCGAACTGCGTATGGTAAAATAAATGGCTTGGATCTGGTGATCGGTTGCATGGACTTTAGTTTCATTGGTGGCTCCATGGGTTCTGTTGTGGGTGAGAAGATTGCTCGTGGCATGGATCACTCCATTAAACATAAAAAACCTTTCTTAATGATTTCGCGCTCCGGTGGAGCACGCATGATGGAGGCCGGTTTATCCTTAATGCAAATGGCCAAAACATCGGCCAAGATTGCATTAATGGAACAAGCAGGAATTCCTTATATATCGTTAATGACTGATCCTACAACGGGAGGCGTTACTGCTTCCTATGCCATGTTGGGTGATTTTAATATTGCAGAGCCCGGAGCCTTAATAGGGTTTGCCGGACCTCGCGTTATCCGGGAAACTATCGGAAAAGATCTCCCCAAAGGTTTTCAAAGTGCAGAGTTTGTACTCGACCATGGCTTCCTTGATTTTATTGTCGATCGCAGGGAACTGAAGAAAACACTTACTTCATTATTAAAAATGTTGCAGGCGTAATCTACATCTGTCAACTATTTCGGAAAATTTGAAAGCGGTATTCGCTCCATCATCATTTTCAATTCTGACATCGGAACATTTTCACCTTCCAGTGTAAGGTAAAACCGATTGTTAATTCCTGAAAATAGTTGTGATGATGTATTGCGCGATGAAAATTTTTCCCAGCCAACACCATTTGACAAATCCACTGGCTTAAGGACAAGAGAGTCGCTGTCCTGCAGCGTAAAAGTTTCAAACTTTTGTGTTGCCTGCTTATACATGACAGGCGCTTCAGCATAATCAAAGAGTAGAATTTTTATTTTCGCATCACCCCTGGTGAACGTGCGTTGGGCTAGAGAATACCGGAGCGTACCAATTTTCATCATCTTGCCCTTAGCTTGACCGGATTGATTATATCCTTTCACACTTACTGGCAGCAATGCATCCAGTTCACTTTCTGAAAGTAGTGTTGTTTGTGCCTGAACATTTACAAAAGTGAGCATCCAGCATACAAAAACTAATCGCATACTTAAAGCTACGCAAAAAAAAGACTGCCTCCATGTTTGGAGGCAGTCTTATCATCTACTAGAATATCACTAATTTTCGTACCCCACGTTTTGGGTAAGATTGGAGTTGGTATCCATTTCACGCTGTGGAATCGGGAAAATCAGTCGCGGATCATTCCACTTTAAATTGCTTCAAATCGGGAATCAATTTTTCAACTTAATGAAAGTGTCAATGTTTATCCAATTAAATCGGATAAAAAAGGGCCGCTCATTTTCAAAGCAGCCCTTTGTAGTAAATATTCGATCTCTTAATTATAACCCGAATTCTGAATCAGATTCTCATTCACATCAGTTTCAC
>CAZCRJ010000413.1:0-1180 GCA_964501015.1 uncultured Roseivirgaceae bacterium
ATAGGTTTTATCGAACGCATGCTCGGCATCAATAAAAGCAGCAAGGCCACCTTGCTTTTGAGCCTCTGCAATCATGTGCAAGGTAAGGGTTGTTTTACCGGATGATTCAGGGCCATAAATTTCCGTAACCCTTCCTTTCGGAATACCCCCTATACCCAGTGCGATATCGAGTCCGAGAGATCCGGTTGAAATAGCCGGAATATCCATTACTTTTTCATCACTTAGTTTCATCACGGTGCCTTTACCGTATGTCTTTTCCAGTTTATCAAGGGTTAATTGAAGCGCCTTTAACTTCTCTTTTGCGTCACTCATATAGGTAGATTCAAAATTTAAACGGTTAACTATTTTAGGAAATGACAATATTCTTTTCCGGGGTTGAAATTACTACTATGCTTTCCAAAAACAAACCACATTTAGGAATCGCGACATAAGTTGTCAGTACTTGACAGGTTTAGTTAGATCCGTAGGGTTTTATGTTTAGCTAACTAAAAGTGATTATACTGCGGATAAAATGAAAACTGTGCTTACTTAAAGGATGAATATCGGTAAAATGGTTAAGAAGGGATTTGTGCTCGTATTTTCAATTCTGATCATACTGGGATTGTGGTATTGGGATCTGGTACTATATGGAATCCGGCAGGCTAAAGGACAATTACAAATTGTTTGGCAGGCAAAACCTATAGAGGTATACCTTAATGACAGCACTTTTCCTGATTCTCTAAAGGCTAAACTTGTATTAATTCAGGAAGTAAGGCAATACGCAATTGATTCACTCGGATTAAAGGATACCCGGAATTACACAACACTTTATGATCAAAAGGGTAAAGAGCTATTATGGGTGGTAACGGCAAGCGAGCCATTTCAACTAAAGGCAAAGGAATGGAAATTTCCTGTAGTAGGCACAGTTCCCTATAAAGGATATTTTAACCAGGCATTAGCCCTGGCAGAGCAGAAAAGATTGGAGAGCGAAGGTTGGGATGTCACAGTTCGGAATCCGGGAGGTTGGTCTACCTTAGGCTGGTTTACTGATCCGATTCTTAGTGGAATGCTGACGAGAAGCACCGGAGATCTTGCTAATCTGATTATTCATGAAATGGTACATGCAACCATATTTGTAAAGGATAGTGTTGAGTTCAATGAAAATCTCGCATCCTTTATTGGTGACAGGGGCACCGAGAAA
>CAZCRJ010000413.1:1201-3462 GCA_964501015.1 uncultured Roseivirgaceae bacterium
CAGATCGGTATGGCGTAGAAAGCCAGGAGTTTTTACAGTATAGCCAGGAGGATCAGGAATATAACCGAATTGTAGCGCACATGTTGGGAGCGTGCGCGTACCTGGACAGTGTTTATGCTACCATCACTGAAAAACCATTACCAGAAAAACGGTTAATTAAAGAGCAATCAATTCGTAAAATAATGGAGGCGGTAGATACTTTACAACTAGCACTACTTAACAGTCCATCAAAAAAGTATTTAAGTCAGCTTCCTAATAATGCATATTTCATGTCCTTCAGGCGCTATCAGTCAAAGCAAGATGATTTCTGGACTGAGTGGCAGCGTGATTTTTCCGGTGATCTGCGTGCCTTTATTGCAATTCAGGCAAAGCGATATCCCTTTTTATAGAATCCTCGAATGCAAATCTGGGATTAAGGAATTGTTAAGATTGATGGTTTGATTTTTAAACCTATGTTTTCTGCATACTTTTGATTTCAAATTAGGATAACCTATGGGAAACAAGCAGGCGTATAAAGTGCTTGTAGTAGATGATGAAGAGCCGATTCAGGAACTTCTTCGGTATAATCTTGAAAAAGATGGGTATGATGTAAAAACCGCTGGCGATGGAATCAAAGCATTAGAGATTGCTAAAAAGTTTCATCCTGACCTCGTATTGCTCGATATCATGATGCCTAAGATGGATGGTGTTGAAACGTGTAGGTTGTTGCGCGCATTACCTGAATTACAAAAGACCTATATTGTTTTTCTTACCGCGCGGTCTGAAGAATATTCAGAGGTTGCTGCATTCGATGTAGGCGCTGATGATTACATTACCAAGCCTATTAAGCCACGTGCATTGGTAAGCCGCATTGGCGCGTTGTTCAGACGGGAAGTAAAAAAAACAGATCCGTCCAGTAGTATAACCATTGGTGAACTTACCATTGATCGTACAAGTTACACGATCACGATTGATGGTCGTGAAATTACACTTCCCAAGAAGGAATTCGAGCTGCTTTATTTTCTGGCTAAGAATCCGAATAAGGTATTCAGCCGGGAAGATTTACTTCAGAATATTTGGGGATCGGATGTATATGTGCTTGCCCGTACCGTAGATGTCCATATTCGAAAAGTACGTGAGAAAATTGGAGAAGATTACATCACAACAGTAAAAGGAGTTGGGTATAAATTCAGCCTGAACTAAGCGGTTACCGTACGCCACAAACACACGAAAAAATTCCTTACTATTCGGGAATCAAGAATCAAACGTATCTTTACGCATGGTTTATAATTCCAGGGTGTTGGCGTTGTTATTGGCAGTGTGTATCGCTGTTATAACAACACTTTTTTTAACACTTTTCGAAAATGCAGAACTTATCTTATTGCTGGTGGCTTTTGGGATCAGCTTCTCCATCAGTTATATCCTGATTTTTATCGTATTGGAGTTTTTGGTGTTTCGAGAGATCAATAAGATTTACAAGCTTATGGATAAACTTCGGAAGAAGGAATTGAATAAACTGAACAAGCAAAAATCCGGGGTACTTAACCCATTGCAAAAAATCAATGATGAAATTTATTCTTTTGCAGAGCTCAAGCAGAAGGAAATTGATGAGTTAAAAAAGCTGGAAGCTTTTCGGAAGGAGTTTATTGCAGATGTTTCCCATGAACTTAAAACTCCCATTTTTGCAGCCCAGGGGTTTGTACACACCTTGTTGGATGGCGCAATGGAAGATAAGGCAGTGCGTGGAAAGTTTCTCAAAAAGGCCGCCAAAAGTCTTGATGGGTTAGATGCCTTGGTGCAGGATCTGCTCACCCTTTCCCATATAGAAACCGGGCAAATCAAAATGCACTTTGATACCATAGACATATACCGCCTAACGTTGGAAGTTTTTGAGCAGCTCGAAGAAAAGGCTACCAAACGAAATATCCGATTGCGGTTGGAGGGAACCGATAAAAAGGTAATTGTTTATGCCGACTGGCAACGCATTTTTCAAGTGATGACCAATCTTGTTTCAAATGCGATCAAACATTCCTTTGAGGGAGGTGATGTAGTTGTGAATTTTGAGGTAGCTAAAAAAACCATTACTACGCATGTGCGCGATTTTGGAGAAGGAATACCATCAGAGCATTTACCCAGAATATTTGAGCGGTTCTACCGTGTGGATAAAAGCAGAAGCCGTGAAAAAGGGGGTACAGGGCTGGGCCTGGCAATTGTAAAGCACATCCTGGAAAATCATAGCACAAAAGCAGAGGTACAAAGTATACATGGAAAGGGTTGTGACT
>CAZCRJ010000414.1:0-3442 GCA_964501015.1 uncultured Roseivirgaceae bacterium
CTGCCAGCCGGAAGTAAGCGAGTTCGGCCCTGGCGCTAACACGCTGGTTCAGGAAATATTCGGCACCCATCACGATGTTATAGCGTGTTTTTCCCCACTCGCCCGGGTTCACCAGGTCGCCAAAATAGTTGGCCGACCCGGAGCCTGCTGTCAGGATGAAATTACGTTCCCTTCGCACCGCGAAATAACTCTGGGCATCGGCCCACTCAGGAAGGAAGATCAGGAGAAGAAGGAAAACACGGACTACTTTCATTGAGGGCCTATTATATCCTCTAAAGGTAAAACATTATGGTTGGTTATAAAAATACATTCTCAGGCCAGTACTTCTTTTACCTTTTGTGCAGCATCCTTCAGCAGAATGGCTGAGAATACCTTCAGTCCGGATTCTTCGATGATGCGGGCACCTTCTTCGGCATTGGTACCCTGAAGGCGCACGATAATGGGCACGTGTATGTTCCCGATTTTCTTATAGGCTTCCACCACCCCGTTGGCTACACGGTCGCAGCGCACAATGCCACCAAAGATGTTGATGAGGATGGCTTTTACGTTGGGATCCTGAAGGATGATACGGAAGCCTGCTTCTACTGTTTCGGCATTCGCTCCACCACCAACATCCAGAAAGTTGGCAGGCTCACCACCGGAAAGTTTGATGATATCCATGGTGGCCATGGCGAGGCCTGCACCATTCACCATACAACCTACATTGCCATCGAGTTTAACATAACTGAGACCGGCTTTTCCGGCTTCCACTTCCAGCGGATCTTCTTCTGTGATGTCGCGGAGTTCGGCCAGGTCTTTATGGCGGATGAGGGCATTGTCATCGAGGTTTACCTTCGAGTCGACCGCGAGGATTTTGTTATCCGATGTTTTCAGCAACGGATTGATTTCAAACATGGAGGCATCGAGGCCGATGTAGGCATTGTATAACGACTGGATGAACTTTACGCCTTCTTTAAACGCATTGCCTTCCCAACCCATGGCGAACGCCACCTTGCGCGCCTGAAAGGGCTGTAGCCCGATGTGTGGATCAACCCATTCCTTCACAATTTTTTCCGGATGCGTTTCAGCTACTTCTTCAATGTTAACACCACCTTCGGTAGAGGCCATGATAACAGGAACACCTTTGGAACGGTCGAGCAGGATGCTCATATAATATTCTTTCGGTTCCGCTTCACCGGGATAGTATACATCTTCGGCTATCAGAATTTTATTTACTTTTTTTCCTTCCGGACCAGTCTGAAGCGTCACCAGCGTGCCGCCAAGAATGGCTTTTGCTTTTTCAGGCACTTCGGCCAGACTTTTTGCAAGCACAACACCTTTTGAGCCCGTCTCTTTGATGGTTCCTTTTCCGCGCCCTCCTGCATGAATCTGGGATTTCACCACAAACCATTGTGTGCCCGTTTCGGCCTGGAGTTCTTTTGCTACCTGAGCAGCAGCTTCGGGCGTGTCGGCTACCTTTCCGCGTTGTATGGCCACACCATATTTCTTCAATAATTCTTTACCCTGATATTCGTGTATGTTCATTGATTTTTATTTTGGGAGCTAAACTACTTTATTTAGCCTTTTAATTCAAAGAAATCTGCGTGAATAGCTTATTAGTAAAGGCAACGGGTATCTATAAGTCATATGGAACACTTCAGGTGCTCAAGGGAATCGATATCAATGTACACCAGGGAGAAATTGTTGCGATTGTTGGCGCTTCCGGTGCGGGCAAGAGTACACTACTGCACATCTTGGGTACGTTAGACCGGCCCGATGCGGGCAAGGTAATGCTGAAGGAGAAGGATGTGTTTGCGTACTCCTCAAAAAATCTGGCTGCCTTCCGGAACAAGTCGATAGGATTTGTTTTTCAGTTTCATAATTTATTGCCGGAGTTTTCTGCGTTGGAGAACGTGATGATGCCGGGATGGATTGCAGGGCAGAGTCAGCAGGAAGTAAAGCATCGTGCGGTGGAGTTATTAACGATGCTCGGGCTGACGCACAGAATGGAGCATAAGCCGTCAGAGTTGTCGGGTGGGGAGCAGCAGCGCACAGCTGTGGCGCGGGCGCTGATCAATGATCCAGCCCTGGTGCTGGCAGATGAACCCAGTGGTAACCTGGATTCTAAAAATGCGGAAGAGTTGCACCAGCTTTTTTTTACGTTGCGGAAGAAGATGAACCAGGCCTTTATTATTGTTACACACAACAAGGAGTTCGCGCGCATGGCCGACAGGATTGTAGAGTTGAAGGATGGGATGGTGGCGGGGGGCCAGTAGCCGGGGGAGTTACGGGTTACGGGTGCGGAATCAAATACCAGATTTAGTTACAAAGGTTTTGCCGCAGAGGCGCAGAGGTTTTTTTGTTTCCGGTGGGGGACCTCTCACTCGTGTCTCGTTCGAGGTGACGATAGTTCATAAAGAACCGTCACTTCGAGCGGTGGAAGCGGGAGGGTTTGCGGGAGAGAGAAGTCCCCATTCGTTTAGGGATTATTGATTGCGAGGTGTTTTATGTAGTACCTGTAAATGACAATTGGGCCTCCAACCTTCGGTAGGTAAACTCGTTCGTGTCTCACTCGAGGTGCCGGTAATTTATTTGGTTTACCACTCTTTTATTTCTTCAAACAGGTCCTTCCATTCCGGATTCATTTTTTCAATCAGTGCGATTTTCTTGGCTCGTGAATATTTCTTGATCTGCTTTTCACGATCAATGGCTTCTTCAATTCTGAAGAATACTTCAACGTAAACGAGTTTATCAATATTGTACCGTGCGGTGAAGCTCTTCGGAAATAGCTTATTACGATGTTCCAGTATTCGTGATTGCAGGTCTGCGGTAACACCAGTATAATATACGGTATGGTGGCGATTGGTGAGTATATAGGTGCTTCCGCCATGTTTCATTGTAGGGAGATTGTATCTGATGTTAACTTATGGAAGATAAAGTAAAAAAAATATTGGATAAAACAGGGTGTACTATTTAATGAAGACTAAATTATAAGGGGGCCTCCTACCTCCGGTAGGCAGGCTCACTCGTGCCTCACTCGAGGTGATGGTAATTTATTTAGTTACGTCACTTCGATGGAGCAACTGTTGTTAAATCATTTAGCTGTGCATTATCGCGACTGAGAAGTCTCCTAATCAGATGGGGATTCTTAATTAAGTTAGACTAAATTATATGGGGCCCTCTCGTTCGTGCCTCACTCGAGGTGACGGTTCTTTATGAGGTGACGGTACTTTATTTAGTTACGTCACTTCGATGGAGCAACTGTTGTTAAATCATTTAGCTGTGCATTATCGCGACTGAGAAGTCTCCTAATCAGATGGGGATTCTTAATTAAGTTAGACTAAATTATATGGGGCCCTCTCGTTCGTGCCTCACTCGAGGTGACGGTTCTTTATGAGGTGACGGTACTTTATTTAGTTACGTCACTTCGATGGAGCAACTGTTGTTAAATCATTTAGCTGTG
>CAZCRJ010000415.1:0-3440 GCA_964501015.1 uncultured Roseivirgaceae bacterium
TGACCGCCTGCCATGTTTACCGTAGTGGCCATGCATACATAGGGAATTTTTTCAGCGCCATGTTTTTTGATTAACTCTTCAAGTTTCTGCAGGTCGATGTTGCCCTTGAAAGGAAACTCACTTTTCGGATCGTGAGCCTCATCAACAATCACATCTACGAATGTGCCACCGGCTAATTCCTGGTGAAGACGGGTAGTAGTGAAGTACATGTTCCCCGGAAGGATATCGCCCTTCTTGATGAGGATTTGTGAAATGATGTGTTCCGCGCCACGGCCCTGATGAGTCGGCACTAAGTATTTGTATCCGTAAATATCCTGTACCGATTTTTCCAGGTGGTAGAAGTTTCTACTGCCAGCATAAGCTTCATCGCCCAGCATCATCCCGGCCCATTGCTGGTCGCTCATGGCCGATGTACCCGAGTCGGTAAGCAAGTCGATGTACACATCTTCAGATTTTAACAGAAAGGTATTATAGCCGGCTTCTTTAATGGCCTTCAGCCGGTGTTTTGGGGTGGTCATTTTAATAAGTTCCACCATTTTGATTTTAAAGGGTTCGGCCCACGCTTTTCTTGCTTTCATGACAACGTAATTAAGTGATCGAAAGTAAGGAGTGGTATCCTGACAAAGACTGATATAGGTCATAGTTTTTGCGCTCTGGCTTCTTTTTCTTTAGGACTCTTATCATAAAATCGGCAATCATGTTCGGTCCAAACAATAAAGTCATAATTGAACCTTTCAAGATCAAGTCTGTGGAGCCGCTTCCGTTAAGCACGCGCGAAGAACGAGAAGTATTTTTAAAGGAAGCGCATTACAACCCTTTTCTACTTCGCTCCAGCCAGGTAACATTTGATTTTCTGACCGACTCCGGAACCTCTGCCATGAGCAGTGCACAGTGGGCTGCCATGATGGATGCGGATGAGTCGTACGCAGGCGCCAGAAGCTGGGAAAATTTTTATGAAGTAGTTCATGCCCTAACGGGATACCCGCACGTTTTACCCACCCACCAGGGACGGGCTGCTGAGCGTATACTCTATGGAACCGTTGGCGGAAGGGGCAAAGTATTTCTCAGCAACACGCATTTTGATACGACACGCGCCAACATTGAATTTACAGGTGCTGAGGCGATTGACATTCCGATTAAGGAAGGGCTTGATCCATTTCTGATTCATCCCTTCAAAGGAAATATGGATACGGTTCGGCTGGAGCAACTAATCATAGAGAAGAGACAGGAAAATATTGGTGGTGTAATTCTTACCGTAACCAACAATTCGGGAGGAGGACAGCCGGTGAGCATGGAGAATGCACGGGCAATTCGTGACATCTGTAAAAAGTATGGCGTTTTGTTTATTCTGGATTGTTGTCGCATTGCAGAGAATGCCTATTTCATCCGACACCGGGAGGAGGGCTATGCAGGTAAAACGGATTATGAAATTGCTCAGGAAATGTTCAGCCTGGCGGATGCCGCAGTAATGAGTGCTAAGAAAGATGCATTGGTGAACATGGGAGGATTCCTCGCATTAACCGATGAGAAACTCGCACAGCAGTGCACCAACCTGTTGATCATTACGGAAGGGTATACCACGTATGGAGGGTTATCGGGTCGTGATATGGATGCGATTGCTATCGGGTTGAAAGAGGTATTTGTGCCGGGCTACCTCACCTACCGAATCAAGAGTATAGCCTATTTAGGGGAGAATCTTCATGAGAAGGGTGTACCGGTAATGCTACCGATTGGCGGACATGCCGTGTATATTGATGCCCGAACATTTTATCCGCATATTCCGGTGGATCAGTATCCCGGTCAGGCATTGGTTTGTGAATTGTATAAAGTGGGAGGCATTCGTGCGGTGGAAGTAGGATCGCTGATGTTTGGTAAATATGATGAACACGGAAAACTCATTCCATCACCAATGGATTTGGTGCGCCTCGCTATCCCGCGAAGGGTATACACCCAAAGTCATATTGATTATGTGCTGGAATTATTTGATGAACTGATTGCTGAGAAAGAAAAAGCAAGAGGATATAAAATTGTCTTCGAACCCCCTATGCTTCGTCACTTTACCTGCCGACTTGCGCCAGTGGATTAACGTTTATCAAGCCGTACAATATTTTCCACGTGCATCGTGTGGGGAAACATGTCCACCGGTTGTATTGCTGTGATCGTATACTTTTCACACAGTATTTTCAGATCGCGTGCTTGCGTGGCAGGATTGCAACTCACGTAAATAATTCTAGAAGGTTCTGCTTTCAGCAACATCCGGCAAACATCTTCATGCATGCCGGCCCGTGGCGGATCGGTAATCACTACATCGGGTTTACCGTGTTGGTGAAGAAATACATCATCCAGCAGGTTCTTCATGTCACCTGCATAGAATTCAGTGTTTGTGACTCCATTAATTGACGAATTGACCTTTGCATCTTCAATGGCTGCTTCCACATATTCCAAACCAATCACTTTTTTAGCGTGTCCTGCAACAAAATTAGCAATGGTGCCTGTACCGGTGTAGAGATCGTACACCAGTTCATTTCCTGTTAAGCCGGCAAGATCCCACGCTGCTTTATACAGGGCATAGGCCTGGTCGGAATTGGTTTGATAAAAGGATTTTGGTCCCACTCTAAATTCCAGTGTTCCCGTACCATCCGGCTTTGGCATGGCCTCGGTGATGTAGGGCTTACCTTTCCACGTAATAATTTCCTGGTCCTGAAAGGTGTCGTTTTTTTTCGTGTTGATGACGTACAGCAATGACGTGATCTGCGGAAAGCGCTGACTGATTTCTTCCATCAACACGGAAAGCCATTCCGGGTTATTGAGGGCCACCTGTACAATTACCATCACTTCACCGGTGTTGGCAGTTCGCAGTGTAAGCGTGCGCAGGTAGCCGGTTTGTTTTCGGAGATCAAAAAAGGGAATCGCATTTTGGATGGCAATTTCCCGAAACGCCAGTCGTATGGCGTTACTAGGTTCCGGCTGAAGGTAGCAGTGTTGCACATCGAACACTTTGTCAAAACTCTTTGGTACATGAAACCCAAGGGCAGGATCGCCAAACGGTACGCCAGCGTCTAACTCTTCGCGTGTGAGCCAGCGCATGGATGAAGCGCTAAAATCCAACCGGTTACGGTAGTATTGTGTTTTTTCGGAGGCGATGATCGGATTAATTTCAGGGAGTTCCAGTCCGCCAATATGCTCCAGGTTATCAATAACCTGTTGTTGTTTGTAATGAAGTTGGGTTTCGTAGGCGATGTGCTGCCATTTACATCCACCACAAAAACCGAAATGTGAACAAATTGCCTCTACCCGATGAGGCGAAGCATGAATCAACTTTTTGCTTTTTCCTTCCAGGTAATTGCTTTTGATTTTTGTTACCTCCACCGATATGGTATCGCCTGGTGCAGCTCCTTCAATGAAAACCACCTTGTTATTATAGCGGGCTACACATTTCC
>CAZCRJ010000416.1:0-3433 GCA_964501015.1 uncultured Roseivirgaceae bacterium
AACTTCAGGATATTTCGCCCACCTTCAAAGTGTCTGGCGGAACATGGAGCCCACCGAATGCCGAAGGCGATTACGGTAAAGGAGGTTGGTTAACCTTACGCCAGGCAATGGCGCAATCCAAAAATTCAATTACCGGCCAACTTATGCAGAAAGTCGGCCCGGAAAACGTGGTAAAATTTGCCCAACGTGTTGGTGTTGGAAGCCCACTGGATGCAGTGCCATCATTATGTTTAGGAGTAAGTGATGTCTCTCTTTACGAAATGGCTGGAGCGTATGGAACATTCGTTAATAATGGAATTTATACAGAGCCCTTTTTTATCAACCGGATTGAAGACAAAAACGGGAATGTAATTGAAAATTTTGTGCCAAAGACTCGGGAAGCAATTAGTGAGCAAACTGCCTTTAAAATGGTTTATATGTTACAAGGTGGTGTGGATGAAGAGGGAGGAACTTCACGTGGTCTTGGAAGAGACTTGAAAGAGGACAATGAGATAGGTGGAAAAACCGGAACCACCAACAATGCTTCTGACGGTTGGTATATGGGCATTACCCATAACCTGATTGCTGGCACTTGGGTAGGCGGTGATGAGCGCAGCATACACTATAGAAGTTGGAGCATGGGACAAGGATCGCGTACGGCCCGGCCTATTTGGGAAAAATTCATGCGCAAAGTATATGCCGATGCATCTTTGGAATACAAGAAAGGCCTATTCAGACGCCCGATCAGTGGACTGGATATTACATTGGATTGTGCCAAATACCCAGGGGGTGAAAATGACACAACTGAACGGATGGATGAAATTCCCTGGGATGATTTTCAATAAGTCTTGCTAATCATCATGATTCCTGATGAGCTTAAAAAATATGCTCTTTCTCTTCCTGATTCACCTGGTGTCTATCGGTTTTATGATACCCACGACAAGTTGATCTATGTAGGAAAAGCGAAAAGTCTTAAAAAAAGAGTTACAAGTTATTTTACAAAAATCAGCAACCTTGATCGCAAAACACTAAGGCTCGTCTCCGAAATAATCAGAATTGAATATATCGTAGCCAACACAGAGTTTGATGCTTTGTTGCTGGAAAATAACCTCATCAAACAAAATCAACCGAAGTATAATATTCTTCTCAAAGATGACAAGACATTCCCCTACCTGTGCATAGTAAATGAGCGTTTCCCACGAATAATTTCTACACGAAAATATAAATCCGAACAGGGGGAATATTTCGGACCGTTTGCCAGTGTTGTGGCAATGAAGAACATTCTTGAACTCATCCGGAAATTATATACCATACGAACATGTTCCCTTTCACTTACCGTATCAAACATTGCACAAAAAAAATTTAAAGTATGCCTGGAATATCACATCGGAAACTGCAAAGGACCATGTGAGGGATTACAAACAGAAGAAAGCTATTCCGCTGATATTGAACAAGCAAGACATATATTAAAAGGAAAACTAAGTATAGTAGAGAATTATTTTAATTCGCAAATGCAACAGGCATCCAAGGCCCTTCACTTTGAACGCGCTCATTATTATAAAGAAAAACTTGCCACACTGGAACGGTACCAATACAAATCACTCGTGGTAAACAGGGACCTAACCAATATTGATGTAATCACGGTGGTAAGCAATGAAGAATATGCTTATGTCAATTATTTGCAGATAATAGAGGGGGCCATTCTCTTTTCTAAAACTATAGAAATCCGAAAGAGGCTTGGGGAGTCCGATGAGGAGGTGTTGTCGCATGCTTATTTGTTATTGCGAGAACAAAGTTTCTCTGAAAATACGGAAGTGTTCAGCAATCAACCCGTATCGGTATTGCCAACCGGAATAAAGAATACGTTACCCAAAATTGGCGATAAGAAAAAGCTTGTTTCCCTTTCTTACAAAAATGCATTGGAGATGCAAAAGGAAAGAGCATTGTTACGGGCAGAGAAAAAATCAAAGAAGAATGAAGTTACCGCCATCCTTCAAAAAGATTTATATCTGCCTCATCCCCCCATTACCATTGAGTGTTTCGATAATTCAAATTTACAAGGTAATGTGCCTGTTGCATCCATGGTTCAATTTGTTAACGGGTTGCCTCAACGCAAAAATTACAGGCATTACAACATTAAAACGGTAGAAGGTTCGAATGACTTCGAATCAATGAAAGAAATAGTATTCAGGCGATACAAGCGTTTGTTGGAAGAAAGCAAACCCCTTCCTGACCTAATAGTTGTTGATGGCGGAAAAGGGCAGTTAAGCAGCGCCTGTGAAGCGTTGAAAGCATTAGGACTCTATTCAAAAATACCCATTATAGGGATTGCGAAGCGCCTGGAAGAAATCTATTATCCGGAAGATCCGCTACCACTTCACATCAATAAAAAGTCTCCCGGGTTAATGGTTTTGCAACACCTGCGGGATGAGGCACAC
Organism: uncultured Roseivirgaceae bacterium; assembly: GCA_964501015.1. GTDB lineage: Bacteria > Bacteroidota > Bacteroidia > Cytophagales > Cyclobacteriaceae > UBA2336. Next base: position 2,418 of record CAZCRJ010000416.1, read on the forward strand.
CGGTTTGCTATTACTTTTCATCGTCAAAAGCGAAGTAAATCACAAATCTCATCGGAACTTGAATCGCTTGATGGAGTGGGAGATAAAACAATCGCGGCCTTATTAAAACACTTTAAATCCGTAAAGAAAATTAAAGAAGCTTCCGTAGAAGACCTCAGTAAAGTTGTTGGCAGAAGTAAAGCGCTGGCCATAAAAAAAGCCTCTTAAAGAAAGAGGCTTTTTGTTGTAAACTGGCGGATTAAAATTCCCATAGATTATGTTCCTTTTCCATGAGCATCATTTCTGCCCACTCAGTAGCCCATACTCCTTCAAAATATGGCCGACCATTATTTCTATAGGTATCTTCTATCCGTTCATTATCAGGATTTTCAATTTTATCAATTACTCCTTTAAACAGGCGCAGGGTGAATGCATCAGCAAAATTTCTGTTCTCAGCTGTGTTTTGACGGTTAAACCAAACTGCTTCGGCAGGGTGATTACGGAATAACTTCTCAAGATCTTTATACCTGTACCATCCCAGTGTTTTATACGTACCCGTATTGTCATCAAAAGCTGACATTTCAACAGCCTGAATATCATGATAAAGTCTTGATCTTCTTCGGTCAAAAATAACGTCCTCCATTACCGTAAGTCGGTAAATGTCCCTGGCCTGAACTGTTAGTGCCTTACCGCGTTGTGATGGTACCCACTCACCACCCTGTGCAGTGCCTGGATTTACCCCAACATTATTATCTATTGATGATTCAAAATTCCTTCCATTGAAGGAAACTGCATCGCTTAGATAATAGGTCATTGCAGGATCCCACGCAGGAAGAACTTCACCTTGCGTAATAACTAATCTATCATTAGTAAACTCATCCTTTTCATAGGTGCTTTTCAGTGAATCACTTTTATAGATCATGGCTAGTTCCCCTGAGCTTATTCCGTCCAGAATTAACTTGGTTATCTCCCCATTGTTGGCAAAGAATCCTTTATTTTGTTTTTCCCGAAGGTCGATAGTACGCCATACTCTTAGC
>CAZCRJ010000417.1:0-3429 GCA_964501015.1 uncultured Roseivirgaceae bacterium
AGCTTAGGTGATCTGGCCGCCAATCTGGTTTTTCAAACACTCATCACCTACCTGGCCTATTTTTATACGGATATCTATAAACTGGAAGCCAGGCACGCCTCTGCCATTATGCTTGGTGTTGGTTTGGTGGCCGGTTTTATTTTTAATCCACTCATTGGTGCAATAGCCGACAGAACACAATCCCGTTGGGGCAAATTTCGCCCATGGATACTCTGGACTGCCGTTCCACTGGGTATAACTGCCTTGATGGCCTTCAGTACACCTAATTTTTCGTATCAGGGTAAAGTACTTTATGCATTGATTACGTACACCCTGCTTTTGCTATTATATGCCGCCAACAATCTTCCGTACTCGGCTTTAAGCGGTGTACTTACGGGTGATATGAAAGAACGTAACAGTATGTCGGCTTACCGCTTTGTGGCTGTTATGTTCGCCCAATTTTTTGTACAGGTTTTTATGCTGCCCATCATCATCTCAGCGGGTGATGGAGATAAAGCTATCGGCATTGAAAAGGTAATGACATGGCTGGCGGTTATAGGCATGGCCATGTTGTTGATTACATTTTTCACCACAAAAGAACGGATTGTACCCAAGCCCGAACAAAAGTCGACCCTGAAAGAAGACCTGGCCGATTTATCAAAAAACAAACCTTGGTTGATCATGCTGGTGTTAACTACACTTGTATTCATAACATTGGCCATGAAGGGCGGTGCCTATGTTTACTATTTCAACAATTACGTTGACAAACAAACACTAACGGACTTTGTTAACCCAATACTAATGAGTCTCTCATCTATTGGGATAAACTTCTTTGGTGAAGATCCTGTGGCAGCAGGCTTTGGTTTATTCAATGCCGGGGGAATTATTTTTATGATCGTGGGTATTGGCTTATCCAAACCACTGGCGGATAAATACGGCAAGAGAAATGTATTCGGTATTTGGTTGGTCATCTCCACCTTGTTCATTATGTTCTTCTATTTTTTCTCTCCGCAATCCGTAAGCCTCATGTTTATTTCGCAAATACTGCACGGCTTCTCGTACGGAGTAACCATTCCTATACTTTGGGCAATGATAGCCGATGTTGCCGATTACAGCGAGTGGAGAAACAACCGCAGGGCTACCGCCATAATTTTCTCGGCCATGATGGTAGGTTTAAAAATTGGACTGACCCTTGGTGGTGCCATCCTCACAGGGTTACTAGGCGTGTTCGACTATGTAGCCGGTGAAGATGTCACCCAACCTGCATCCGCCATTCAGGGTATAAAATTATTGGTAAGCATCTTTCCTTCTATTCCGTTTTTAGTCGGTGCGGGACTGTTATTCTTCTATGAAATCGATAAGAAAATGGAATTACAGATTGAAGGCGATCTTAACGCACGAAGAGGAGAAGTAGCAAACGGCTAAATGAATAGAATTAATACTATACTTATATGCCAGAAGATACTATAGACCACATTGATTTTGATGAACTGAGTCGTAAGGCTATTTCACAACCGCTTGTAACACACATCTACACAGCCGATCCTTCCGCTCATGTATTTGGTGGAAGAATCTATATCTACCCTTCACACGATATAGAATCAAACATTGCATTTGATGATTTGGGTAGCCACTTCGCCATGGAGGATTACCATGTCATTTCCATGGACACACCCGAAGGAAAGGCAATCGACCATGGTTGTGCGCTTCATGTAAAAGATGTGCCCTGGGCTGAAAAACAAATGTGGGCTCCTGATGCAACTGAGAAAGATGGTATCTATTATTTATTTTTTCCAGCAAAGGACTATGAAGGAATTTTCAGAATAGGTGTAGCCACTAGCAAATCACCTGTAGGGCCCTTCAAACCACAACCGGAGGCAATCAAAAATAGTTTTTCGATCGACCCTGCTGTTTTCAGAGATGATAACGGAAAATACTACATGTATTTTGGTGGCATCTGGGGTGGACAATTGCAACGCTGGAGAACTGGAAATTTTAAAGCCGAAGGAGAAGGACCGTTAGCCCACTTGCCTAACGATAATGCGCCTGCCTTGTGCGCAAAAGTTGCAAGGCTTACGGATGATTTATTGGAGTTTGATGAAACCCCAAAGTATGCAGTCATTACCGATGAAAAAGGTGAACCACTTCTATCAGGTGATACTGAACGGAGGTTCTTTGAAGCGAGCTGGATGCATAAGCATAACAGGAAATACTATTTCTCCTACTCCACTGGGGATACACACTACATCTGCTATGCCATTGGCGATAATCCTTATGGCCCATTTCGTTATGCCGGTAGAATTTTGAATCCGGTAGTAGGCTGGACATCACACCACTCCATTATAAAGTTTAATGATACCTGGTACCTGTTTTATCACGACTCAAGTTTATCAAAAGGTGTAACCCATTTGCGCAGTATTAAGGTAACGGAATTGCACCACAACGATGATGGAACCATCCGTGAAATTTTTCCTTATCACTAACTTTTTGTTTAAGAAATTATGAACCACATAAATTACCTGTGGGGTAGCCCTAAAATAGAAAGTACGTCATTGCGAGGGAGCTTGCCTGCCGGTCAGGCAGGGAACGACCGAAGCAATCTCAAGTTAAGTATTGAAAATAATTGTTTTACTATAATCGGCATGACAGTAACATTGTTTAGGTCAATTTTTATAATAATCATCTTACTACAATCTTCTGTAGGAATAGGACAGGTAAAACTTCCAAGAGTAATTAGTGATGGCGCTATTCTGCAACGCGACACAGAGTTAAAAATCTGGGGTTGGGCTTCTGCTGGCGAAAAGGTTGAGTTAATCTTTAATAAGAAAAAAATTAAAACACAGGCCGATGGCTCAGGCAACTGGTCACTGAAACTTCCTAAACAACCTGCAGGTGGGCCTTTTGAAATGACCTTCAAAGGCAAAAATGAAATCACACTTAGAAATATTCTATTTGGTGATGTGTGGCTTTGCAGCGGACAAAGCAACATGGTGCATCAAATGAATATCCATGATGTGACCTACGCAAAGGATATTGCAGAGGCTAACTACCCTAAAATAAGGCAGTTTCTTGTTCCGGCTCGTAACAACCTTCAAGGCCCTGAAACAGATTTACCAGGGGGTTCGTGGCAAGAAGCCATCGGGGAAAACGTGCGCCCATTTTCGGCAGTAGCCTATTTCTTTGCCCAAATAATTTATGAGAAGTACCGTGTACCTATTGGGCTGATCAATGCCAGTGTTGGCGGCACACCCATCGAAGCTTGGACAAGTGAGGAAGGACTTAAAGATTTTGCGGAACTGGATAAGATCATTCAAAAAAACAAGGATACGGCTTACGTGAATACAACCAACAGAACTGCTGCCGTGGCTGCATCCAGACCAAAACAAGAAACAGATAACGGTTTACTTGATGATCCAAAATGGTACGATGTCACGTATCAACCTAAAGGCT
>CAZCRJ010000418.1:0-2799 GCA_964501015.1 uncultured Roseivirgaceae bacterium
TACCAATGGAAGTATATTCTTTACGATATTCCAAACCGCAGTTGTAACAGAATCACCTTCAAGTTCCATGCTGTTGAGTTGAGCGGCAGCCTGTGCTATCCGATCGATCCGGATACCGAGGTAAGAATCAACGATGGATTGGGAGATTGTCTGGTAACTGAAACCGCCCGGATCGGTATTGGTCAAGACCACAACACCGAGATTGATTTCAGGAACCAGAGCCGTACGCGACAACATGCCTGGTAAACCACCGGTGTGCGTGAACACAATATGCCCGTTAAGATCGCGGATGCCCCAGCCCAAACCATACGCATTGAAGTGAACCCGGCTTCTTGGATCGGGTTTGGAATTGAAGCCGATGAAGGTGTGTGGCCTGAGCATTTCGCGGTGATTTTCCCGGGAAACCAGTTGTGATTTCAACCCATCGCCATACCGGCCATCATTCAGGTGCATCAGCATCCATTTGCTCAGGTCGTGGACGCTGGAATAGATTCCTCCTGCTGCACCAAGCGATGGATCGTTTTTGGTGTAAGGATCGAACTGCTTAAGCTGACCGCCAAACGCTGAGTGCGGCAGGGCCGTGTTCTTCTTGTCTTTCAAAGTTTGGTACACCCCTGCTGATCGGTTCATGCCCAAAGGTTTAATGATTCTTTTTTCCACAAAGTCGGCCCAACTCATCCCACTTATACGCGCTACTACTTCACCTGCCACAACGTATAACAGGTTGTCATAGTCATACTTGGTGCGGAACGCAGAGACCGGCTTCTGGTATTGAAAGCTTTTCAGTACATCAGCAACCGTAAAGTCGCTGCCATCCGGGAAGAACATCAGATCTCCTGCACCAAGACCGAGGCCACTTCGATGGGTGAGCAAATCCTGGATGTTGAAATTGGCCGTCACATAGGGATCGTACATCTTGAATTCAGGGATGTGGTCAACCACTTTATCGTGCCAGTTAAGTTTACCTTCATCCACTAGCATTGCAAGCGCCATGGTGGTAAACGCCTTGCTATTGGAGGCAATGGCAAAAAGAGTATGCTCATTCACTTTTTCACCTGTCTTGATGGAAGTAACCCCGTACCCTTTGGCGTGAATAACTTTTCCATCTTTAACAACTGCAACGGCAATTCCTGCCAGGGGCAATTTTGCCTGGGTGGCTGCAACGAGAGAATCAATCTGTGCGGATGTCAGTGGCTTCACAGACTGGGCGTTCGCGTGAAGCGAAAATCCAATTACAAAAATCAAAATCCGGATGCAGCGTTTCATTGTCAATTGAAGTTAGCGTGGAACTACCAAGGTACACATTGTTTTCCCATCAGGCTTGGCCCCCGATCCATCCGAGGTGGGTGTTCTTAAAGTTATCAAAAAATTTCAGGCCATACCCCACCATCCGGTCGAATGAGCTGTGTCCGAACAACACTACACCAGCCAGCGTAAGTTCATGAATAGTAAGAAAATACCCGCCCAGATAGCAGGCGATAGCGATTCCTTTATGATGCAACAGGTTATAGGTAATAGCTCCCACTTTTGTGTTGACCAGATAACCCAACATGCCGATATCGGGAGCAAGAAACCAAGCCCAAAACACCCATCCTGCAAAAGGTAAATAGGAGTTCAGGTAAATAGCCAGGCCCAGCATTGCTGCTTCTTCAATTTTTAAAACATTTTTCATATAAACTTTTTTCACAGATTATGATTTGATCCTTGCCTACTGCCTACTGCCCTCTGCCCACTAATTTCTTCCACCACCACTGAAACACGATCAATCCCCAGATCCTTGCATGAACATCACCAGGGCTAGAGGAGAATAGTTTCCGTTTCAGTTTTTCAATTTCAGGATACGAAAAAATTCCCTGTTCCTCAATTAGTTTTCTGGAGAGTAAATCATCCATAATTAATGATTTCATTTCCTTTCGGAACCATTTTAACAACGGAACTTCGAATCCCTTTTTAGGCCGATTATACAATTCGGGTGGTAGAAAATCCCGGAATGCATCCTGTAGGATTCGCTTTCGCATGGATGAATTGATTTTGAATTCACCCGGCAAACTGAAAATAAAATTTACCAGTTCGAAATCTAGGAAGGGTGTTCGAACTTCCAGGCTGTTGGCCATGCTCATCAGGTCAACTTTGGTAAGCATATCGTTGTGAAGTACGAGATTCGTATCAGTCAGGAGTATGTCGTTAATGGTTTCGTTTTCAGAAATATTTTCGAGCAACCTTGATTTGCGTTCGAAATAGTGATCAGAAATCATTTGCCTCGACTTCTCACTCAATACCTTAAGACTCTCCGATTCACGCACAAAACTTGCCCAGCGCCAGTAGCGATCTTTAGCGGACAAGTTCATGCCTTCCGCAAAACGAGCAAGTTGCCGTGTTTTATTGGCCATCGCATGGTCGCGCGATTGAGGCATGATTTTCCAGAGCGGATAGAATTGGGCAACAAAATTTTCTTTCCATCCCGGATGCGTTGCTCTGTAATGTGCAGCGTGTTTGTTGTAGCCCCCCAATAATTCGTCAGCGCCATCGCCTGAAAGTGCAACCGTGGCATGCTTGCGCGTTTCCTTGCTCAGGATATAAACATTGATGGCAGATGAATCGGCAAAAGGTTCATCGATGTAATCCAGTATGGAATGAACATGTTCGTACAGGTCGTTATTCGTTAGCGAGAATACGGTATGCTCCGTGTTGAAATGTTTGGCCACCAAGGTAGCGTAAGTGGTTTCATCAAAGAATTTTTCCTCCCTGAATCCTATGGAAAAAGTATGGAGGTCTGGTTTATATTTTTTTGCCAGTCCG
>CAZCRJ010000418.1:2809-3429 GCA_964501015.1 uncultured Roseivirgaceae bacterium
TCAACACCACCGCTTAAGAATGAACCTAACGGAACATCGGACACCAGTCTGCGCTCAACAGAAGCTTCCAGCAGCGCGCTGAATTTACGTTGAGCGTCTTCGTATGAAATCGGATTTGATCGCTGTTCATCAGTTGCCTTCGGAATAGTGTAGTATCTATTACTTTTCAGCTGCCTGTTTTGGATAAGAAGAGAATGCCCTGGCAGCACTTTCTTTACAGCTTTGAAAATTGTATCCGGAGCTGGTATGTAATTGAGTTGGAGATAGGTGTGGAGGGAATCATAATCCAGTGTTTTCTCCAGGCCATAGGATAGTATGGATTTCATTTCGGAGGCAAACAGAAATTTATCCTCGTCATGTACATACAGCAAGGGCTTCACACCATATCGGTCGCGTGCAAGGAAAAACGATTGTTCCTGCTTATCGTAAATGCAAAACGCAAAGAAGCCATTGAGCTTATTCAGGCATGCTTCGCCTTCAGCAATATAGAGTTTAAGCAGTACTTCAGTATCCGATTGGGAGAAAAATGAAATTCCACTGGCTTCAAGGTTGCGCTTAAGCTCCTTGTAATTGAAAATCTCCCCGTTAAATACAATAGCGTACCGGTTACTGTCATCCCA
>CAZCRJ010000419.1:0-251 GCA_964501015.1 uncultured Roseivirgaceae bacterium
TCTCCTGGTATTTGGAGGGGCATTTCAATAAAATCTTTTCGGCATAAAAGGTATCACCCTTATAACTTCCGATAACCACCACTTTCTCTGACCGGGTAAAATCCTGGGGCATGGGTTGATTATAATATACGGTTTGCTCTTCCCCACTTTCATCAACCATGATAAACGAGAAGGAAACTTTATCTTCTCCTGCTTCAATTCCGACTACCTTTCCCGATGTTTCGAAAGAGAGTTCAACTTCTTCGTCGGGA
>CAZCRJ010000419.1:261-3424 GCA_964501015.1 uncultured Roseivirgaceae bacterium
TCAGATCACCCACTACATGTATACTTTTTGCACTGCCGTTTGAGGCTAGTTGATAGGCTTCGGTAAATGTAACGTAGGTGCTGGCTTCTTCCGTTGAAGAAACGATAATAGCCACAGCTACCGCTATTATAACAATCAAAAAAATATGTGATTTTTTCATAGTTCTCCCCTGCTTAAATCCGTTCAAAAATAACCCAAAAATTGGGGAATGCCAGTGACTTTTGTCAAGTCAATAATTCAATAGATTAGCTATTTAGCGCCTTCTTCCATCTTTTTAATCCTTCTGTCGAGCATAAAAAGGTAGATCACAAGCCCAACTACTATTATGAGGATAATACCCACAACAACATAAATCTTTCCTTCCGATCGCATCGTATCCGCCATCTCAACATCCTGACGGGCAAATAGGGTGGTCGTCAGCAATAACAACATCAGGCTAATCGAACGGTGTTTGTACTTTATCATAGCTTAATCGGCAAATTTATCCTCTAATTTATTAACCCGTACCCGGAGAGTCGCAATCCAGTACCCGATTAAAAACCAGGCGATTACAGCCGGGTAAAAAATCAGGCGCATCCTACTATCCAGATCATAGGCATTAAATCCCGGATTTCCTCCATTACCAGGATGCATGCTATCGGTAAGCCTTGGAATGATAAACAACAGGGGTATCATGGCTGCAAATGCGAAAATGTTGTATACGGCACTTAGTCGGGCGCGTTGTTCTTCATTGTCAAGTGAGCCCCGAAGTACAAAATAGGCCAGGTAAACCAACAATGCTATTGCAGCGCCATTTTGCTTTGGATCGCCATGCCAGGGAGAGCCCCAGGTATAATTCGCCCACAACATACCGGTTACGATACCCAGCACACCAAAGGCAGTACCCGTATGGGCAAATGCCACCGATTTCATATCATCTTCCAGACGGGGATTTCTCAGGTATCGTACGGCATAATACACCGACAGCATATACAACAAGACCATACCAAACCACATGGGTACATGGAAGTATAAGGCACGGATAGTTTCATTAAGAATGGCCAGGCGCGGAACGTCCATCAGCAAGCCCGCGATGTGGACATAGACGAGTAGTATGGCGGCAATGACCTTTATCCAGTTTTTCATTTTTTCAACATAGGCAGGCAGTAGGCGAAAGTAGTCGGTAAATTGATCCAGAAATTGCTTGTTGCTTTTGCCTACGGCCTACTGATTTAACTTCGCCAAATATACGGGAACAGGATATACCCAAGCGCCCCGGCTATACAATTTATTGCCACCAGGTTTACTACTTCATCCGAGCTAACGGCACGATCAAGGCCGTCAAGGGCATTCTTGGTGGCACGGATGGCCATCAGCAAAATGGAGATCACTACCGGAAAACTTAGCACCGCCATCAGCACATTACTATTATTTGCCTTAGCAGCAATTCCGGAAATTAAACTTAGTGATGTGGAGAAACCGATAGCGGTAAGCAGGAGCACCAGAAAAAAGAGAACCTGATCCTGCACAGGGTTAAAAATAAAAACAGAAAACAATCCATATCCCACCAGGGAAATAGCCCAGCACAACACAATGTTGTACAGTATTTTAGCGGTAATTATCTGTTGTGGGCTGGCTACTGTGTAGAGGTAGATAAAAGCACCCTTCTTTTCTCCTATGAAACTCTTGGCCACACTGTTTACGACTGAAAACAAAATCGTAAGCCAGAACAAAGCCGACCAGGTAGCAGGGCTGATGGAATTTTCTCTGAGATTAAAGGTAAGGTAGCAGATGAAGATGAGGCTGAACAGGTACAGACCTAATCCGGCAATCACAGACTTCCTCCTCAGCTCAAGAATGAACTCCTTTCGGATAAGCGCTATAATAACTGTCGTGTTCAACTTTTTGTCCAACAACTTATAGCTTTTCTTTTCTTGCTCCAAATAAAGGCACGATCAAACCGATACGCAAAGGGTATAAATAAATTAGTAGTTTTGCTATCCTTTCAAATGACCGAATGAGCAACAAAAAACATGTATTGGTTACCGGGGCTGCCGGATTTATCGGGTTCCATCTCAGCAAAAGACTTTGTGAACAGGGCTATGCCGTTTCGGGTATTGACAACATGAACAACTATTACGATGTGGGCTTAAAAAAAAGCAGGCTCAGCCTGTTACAAGACTTGAAGGATTTTACCTTTCACCAGATTGAGCTCACCGATAAGGTTACAATTGATAAAGTGTTCAGTAATCAGCATTTTGATTATGTCGTTAACCTGGCGGCACAAGCCGGTGTGCGCTATTCCCTTATAAACCCTTACGCCTATCTGGAAAGTAATCTTCATGGGTTCTTAAATATTCTTGAAGCTTGCCGGCATAACAAACCCGATCACCTGGTGTACGCCTCCTCCAGTTCGGTCTATGGAGCCAATACAAAAATGCCTTTTTCTGTGCACGATAATGTTGATCATCCCATTTCCTTGTATGCCGCCACAAAAAAATCAAATGAATTGATGGCCCATACCTATTCAGCCCTCTATTCCTTACCTACAACAGGGCTGCGCTTTTTTACGGTGTACGGTCCCTACGGCAGACCAGATATGGCCCTCTTCCTGTTTACCAAAGCTATTTTGGAAGACAAGCCTATTGACGTATACAACTATGGAAAAATGAAACGCGACTTCACTTATGTGGATGATATCGTGGAGGGAATAGTTCGGGTAATGCCCCTGTCGCCCAAACCCAATGCAGACTGGAATAGCGACTTGTCTGATCCCTCCTCTAGTTTTGCTCCTTACAAAATTTACAACATCGGAAATAACAATCCCGAAGAATTAATGGGGTTCATTTCTGCACTCGAAAAGAAACTCGGAAAAACCGCTATTAAAAATATGATGCCTATTCAGGAGGGAGACGTACCATCCACCTATGCCAATGTGGATGACCTCATGCGCGATGCCGGATTTAAACCCTCAACTACGATTGAAGAGGGAATCGGAAAATTTGTGGATTGGTACCTGGATTATTATCACGTAAAGCAGTAAACAATACAATGGATAAAATAGGAATTATCGGGCTGGGTTATGTAGGCCTTCCGCTTGCAGTTGAGTTTGGAAAAGTGATGCCTGTGGTTGGCTTTGATATTAACAAGGAGCGAATTGAACAACTTAAAAAAGGAATCGACC
>CAZCRJ010000420.1:0-3420 GCA_964501015.1 uncultured Roseivirgaceae bacterium
CATCTCCAGCTTTGTTCTATCCAGCTTTCTTGCCGTTGCTCCATCCACTACCATGGCAAAGTTACGTGGCATAAGCATTGGAAAAGGAACAGTATAATGTTCGAACACGCCCTTAAGCTGCAACCAGTACACTACTTCTGCCGGACCGCCTATATAGGCAAGATTGGGCAAAATCATTTCCTGGTAAAGCGGGCGCAGAACAACATTCGGGCTGAATTTTTCGGGAGACTGCTGAATTATTTCACGAATTTCCGATTCCGTAAATGTTCGTGTGTCATCTACTACTGAAAAAGTATTTCCTGTTTTTTCAAGCCTGTTCCGCAACCCATCTTCCAGGTAGAAAAAATTTACAGGCCTACAATGTACCTGGGTCTTATACCCTAACTTTCCAAGTGCTTCATCCGCTGCATCAACCTTGATTTTTGCCGAATGATTAAACAGGTCGTCTTCAATTACCGGAATGAATTGTTGTTTCAAGTCACGGTCATCTCCATCAATTACAACTAACCCCTCCTCACCAAATAATTCATTTACATAATGACGCACGGCATCCGCAAGTGTAGAATATTTTGTATAGGCTTCGTTGAAAATCTTAATGTCTCCGGGAATATCCCTGAGCAAGGCTTTGAAATCGGAAGTGTTGAACCTGCCAACGGCACCACGCTGATTGGTATCCCAGGTATACTTCTTTCCATAGAGTCTGAAGGATTTGATCTCATCATAATCATGGTCTTCAGAGGCCATCCAATATACCGGCACAAATGAATAGTCGGGGTAGACTTCCTTTAATTTATTACAGGTATTGATTACCGTGACAATCTTATAAATAAAATACAGCGGACCGGTAAAAATATTTAGCTGATGGCCGGTGGTGATCGTGAATGTTTTCTCACGCGTTAGACTTTCCAGGTTTGCTTTTACACTTTCATGCAGTGTGAACGATTCATACTGGCGGGTCAATGCTTTGGTCAGTACCTCACGATTAGCTTTCGAAAAAGACACTGATTTCTCTGCCAGCTGATGCTTGAAGTTCTCCGGAATGGGAAACCGGTGATAAAATGGTTTTAAGGATTCCTTTTGATGAGTATAGTCAAGAAAGAATGACGAGAATGATTGCGTAGTTTCAAAAGGAATCTTCTGGACATTCATGATTTAGCAACAACAAGAGGTGAGTGAAAACATATCCAAATAACGACTTTTGATGCCCATAGTTTATGCAAATTTACATGAACGTCATCCGACAGCCTCTCCGTATAAATCAAACTCTGTAGCGGCATTGATTTTTACGTTAACGAAATCACCAATTCGTAAATACCTTTTTGTGGCATCGATAATCACTTCATTGTCCACTTCCGGAGAGTCATACTCTGTTCGTCCGATAAACTCACCACCTTCCTTCCTATCAATTAACACCTTGAGTGTCTTACCGATCTTCGCCTGGTTCAGCTCCATGGATATGCCCTGCTGTAGCTCCATTACTTCATCCGCTCGCTGTTGTTTAACATCGGCCGATACATCATCAGGCAATGAAAAAGCATGGGTGTTTTCTTCATGGGAATACGTGAATACGCCTAACCTGTCGAAGCGAGATTTCTCAACAAAGTCCAGCATATCTTGAAAATCCGCTTTTGTTTCACCGGCATGTCCTGTAATTAATGTTGTTCGTATAGCAATGCCCTGAACCTTCTCCCGGATTGTGTGTAACAACTCTTCCGTCTTTTCGCGGGTTGTTCCTCTCCGCATTAGCTGCAGCATGCGGGTTGATCCGTGTTGTAAGGGAATATCCAGGTACTTGCAAATGTTGCTGCGCTCGGCCATCACGTCTAGAACATCCAAAGGAAATCCAGCCGGAAAGGCATAATGAAGGCGAATCCAGTCAATGCCCTCCACATCGGACAAGCGCTGCAACAGTTCAGCAAGGTTGCGTTTTTTATACAGATCAAGTCCGTAGTAGGTGGAATCCTGCGCAATCAGTAACAATTCTTTGGTGCCTCCCCTTGCGAGATTTTTCGCTTCCAGTACAAGTTCTTCCATTGGCCGTGAAACATGCATTCCCCGCATTAGCGGAATAGCACAAAAGGAACACGGGCGGTCACATCCTTCTGATATTTTCATGTAAGCATAATGGCTGGGATTCGTTAAAATCCGTTCGCCTACCAATTCCTGCTTGTAATCGGCTTTAAACTGCTTAAGAAGCCTGGAGAGATCTCGTGTTCCAAACCAGGCGTCCACATCGGGGATTTCCTTTTCGAGATCATCCTTATACCGCTCTGATAAACAGCCGGTAACGTATACCTTGTCCACCAGGCCTTCCTCCTTGGCATCAACATACCGAAGAATGGTATCGATCGATTCCTGCTTGGCATTATCGATAAACCCACAGGTGTTGATAACCACCACACTGGAATCATCATCCGTGGATTCGTGTACTGCATTTATGCCATTTCCGCGTAACTGAGTAAGCAATACCTCTGAATCCACCAGGTTTTTGGAACACCCCAGCGTAACAATATTTACTTTCGTTTTTTTTATTCCTTTGGTTTTCACAGATCCTGAGCTAAGAAGGTGCAAAAGTACAAAAAATAAGATGGCCCTGAATTTGGCCCTGCAGGGTATCGCTTATCTTTACACGCTGGAACGTATGGTGAGAAAAAATATTTGGTTTTTTGTGTTGCTCTTTTTGGGTGCATGCCTTGATCAGCCCGACTGCTTTGAGTTGAGCAATAACTACGTGGGCATTTCCTTTAAAAAGCTTTATGATGGTAAGGCTGATACGCTCTCCATTATTGGCATTACTGCTCCCTCAACCGATAGCGTGTTTTATCCCCTCGTACGTGCCACAAGCCTTCGATTAGAGCTTAACCCTTTTGAGCCCTCCACTGATTTTACCATCGAAACACTAGTAGGGTCGTACAAGTTTTTCCTGGGCTACAAAAGCAGTATTAAATTTGTTTCAGAAGATTGCGGTACCAGTACGCAGCTATCTGACCTGAATGTTAATTTTTCGGAGTTCGACTCTGTGCGGATTATTAATCCATTACTTACCAATCGCGCACAAGTGAATATTGAAGTTTTGCGTTGCCCCCGAACAAACTTCATGAAGCTTTCCTTTCGGAAATTGGTCAATGGTGTTGAGTCGGCAGATACTGTTCAGATAACGAATATTGTAGTTGATTATCCGGTGGGGTATACTTTTCCGGGCGGTAAAACAACAACCATTAACGTGCCCCTGAATGTGAACTCCCCTACCACAACGGTTGCGTTCACCTTTGCTGACGGCACTTCCCGCACCATTACAGTACAAGGTAATCGCATCCCCTGGAACGAATACCAACTTTGCAGTGGCCTGACGCTGTTCAATCAACTCAATACAACTGCATCAACCTTCAGCCAGGTGATCAGTATTCGAGATTCCATTCA
>CAZCRJ010000421.1:0-3405 GCA_964501015.1 uncultured Roseivirgaceae bacterium
CGATTATCACATCGTGCATTTGATATAGTAGTGGATATCGTTTTAAAAGGGAGCTATTACACCACGCTTGCGGCCGGAAAAAACTGGATTGCTAAAAAACAACCGGGTGTATTTCTGAACATCGTTACTACCTATGCGTGGACTGGATCCGGATATGTTGTTCCTTCGGCTTGTGGCAAAGCGGGGGTGTTGGCCCTAACCCGTTCACTTGCCGTAGAGTGGGCGAAATATAACATCAGAAGTAATGCCATTGCTCCGGGACCCTTCCCCACAGAAGGCGCATGGAGTAGACTATTACCAGGCGAACTAGTTAAAAAATTTGATCCAGCTTCCCGTATACCATTAAAAAGAGTTGGTGAACATCAGGAACTTGCCAACCTCGCGGCTTACCTTTTGTCTGATTATTCTGCCTATATTACCGGAGAAGTCATCACTATCGATGGCGGGGAATGGCTCAGAAATGGTGGAGAGTTTAGTCACCTGGAAATGATACCCGATGCCATGTGGGACGAATTGGAGAAACGAAGAGGTAAATAAACAATCGCTACTTTGGTAGAATACCTCTTCAACTATACGGAGCGTCTGATGCTAATTAACCAACGGCTGCAGAGTTAAACTACTCCCATCTACTGTGGCAATGATTACACGGTCACCTTCCAGAATTAATGAACTACCAGAGGTTTCAAACGGAACAGTCCGGATCAAATCTCCCTGTGCTGTATACGCATAACATAATTGCTGATCCAGATCAGAAATCAAAATATAGGAGCGATTCGCTCCAAAATCATAGAACTGTACAGTAACTGAACTGGATCCCACATACTCATTCGATAAAACAGTTTTACCGCTTTCATCTAAAAGTGTAAGACGTCTTGAATTCTGTTGTTTAATAAAATAGGACTTTAGATTTTTATCCGTAATCAAACTAAACTGATCATCCATTGATGTCTTCACTAATGTCTCCCGACTAATAATTTTCCCTTCAACTGTAAATTTAATCTTAATACCATCTTTCGATACCACGGTAAAATATGTATCACTCAATGAAGTCCCCATTTCAAGAAAATAGGAGCCATCTACCCTTATTTCTAGATTTAAGGGAAATCCCGGTATGGTTTCTCCTCGTCTGTTCAGTAAGTAAACTCTTCCATCCTTGCGGATACTTAAAATAAAGTCCTTTCCGCGTATTCGATGATGGCTTGCTGGCAACAATAATGAACTTTCAAGATTTAACGGTCTCCAGCCATCTAATAATTTTCCTTCCTTATCCATGAGCCATAACTTGCCGGCTTTATCGGCTAATAAATACCGGTATCTTTTACTGTTATCATAATCGAGTAACGAGACATAATCAATATTTTGCTGCGCAATTGAAACCGGAAACGGACTAACATAATTTCCAAGTCTGTCAATAACGTGAAGCTTGCTGTTGGTAACAAAAAACAATTGAAGTTTATTATTATTTAAGTAATCTACTTGATGCACTTCACCTATGATCGTTCCAGATATATTTTTCCGCCATTGATGTTTCCCGTCTGCTGAAAAATAATGTATAGTAAATAGAGAATCCTGAACAACTATGTCATCCCCTTTAGTAGTATGGTTCCGAACAACAAATGGTTTTGTAGCTATGGGCTGATCAATATTCATAACTATTCTATTCACCGATTGAACATCTTTCTTCACTCCACCAGAAGTAAATGACCACGTAATGTTAGTATAATAACTTTCATTTAGGTGACTGAATTGATAAGCGCTGAAGCTCAGGGCGGCTTGTATAGATTTATCAAATGATTGAAAGGCACTCTTCCACTTTGCATTCAATCTTGAATCAAATACACTCAATGCTCGTGGTCCATTTAAATAAACACTTACGTTTGATTCAAGCAAAGTTGATTCAAGAAACTGATTAAACTCTATAGACTTTCCCCATACTTCTTCCCTTTCAATATCATCAAGTACGCGTCTCAACTCCTCAGGTCGGTCTGATATCATCAGAATTTTATCATGCGTTGTATAATACGTTTGAGCAAATCCATTTACTAATGGTTTAAATAATTGTTCAGGGAGGTTATTAACTTCAATCTGACGGATTTCATAAGATGAATACTTCTCATAATAAACAGTATCCCCCTGCTGAAATGTAGTGGACAATTTATCGAATGTCTTTCTCCAGATATCAATGTCAGATGTTTCAATTAACAATACACGAGAAAGTTTACTTCCTCTTGACTCGAATGAACATACAGCCATTTCTTTTCCTAGTGAAAAAAAGAGTTTCTGAACTGCCTCAGTTGGCAGGATATTACTGGAGTTAATTGATGTATTTTCCTTTGTTGAAGTAAGACTCTTTAGCAATAGTTCACCATTACTAATACCATAATTAACAACTGAAATAGATCGATTTGATATATAATTTTTAAGTCCGAATTGAACAGGATCCTGGCTATTGAAATAAGATAATAATTCTGTATCCTCATTTTTAAGGACACTGAATCCATTCATTGTGACCGTCCCTTTGCCCGATTTAATATCAAGTAATGCTGCTTTTCCTAATATAGGAAGTTTAGGATTTTCTTCAAGAAACAGAGAGAATATACTATTTATGTTTTTTAGGTTTAGGTATAGATTCCCCGCATCGTTTTTAATTCGGGGCAGCGCAAGAATACCTTCAATTTCAACATTGAACCCATTCCTGTTTTTGGACTTATAGGTTCGGATTACGTCCTCTATTAAGAGTGGAGTAAAGCTACCTACCCAATAGTTCTCAACTGAAATCCAGGAAAACACTCTCTCATTTAAATTGATTTCATTAATCTGAATTCCATTAAATTCCCGCTGACCAATTTTTAATTTCTCATTTTTCAATTTTAATAATTCCAATTCAATTTTTCTTGCCACCTCTGAATGTAAGTAATACACTAAATCAAAATTATTATTTTGAGTTACCTGTATGGCAATAAGCGGCTTGTTAACAGGCTCATATAACTGACTAAATATTATCCCTATTGAATCAGCACTCTTTTCATTATTAAGTAATTGATTTAGAAATTCCCAAAACTTTGATTCCTTTAACTGATTTATACACTCACTGCATTCACCTGGCTCATATACGGCAACCACCTGATTGGGGAGTAAATCCCAAATTTCGATTTGCTTATTTTCAAAATATAAATAATAGAACAATAGGCTTAAACCAAGTAGTATAATTAGAAGGGCTCCTATGAATAAATTTGTTCGATTCACTTTGTTAAACCTTAGACTAGGTATAAATGTAATTACTTTCTATTGAAGGGATGAAGCCTGTCTAAACAATTGATATGAGTATATTTGATTTTGCGATGTTATAAAACAAAAAAAGCCTCATATGTTAGTATGAGGCTTTTGAAGTAAAAAAATAGGCAA
>CAZCRJ010000422.1:0-3378 GCA_964501015.1 uncultured Roseivirgaceae bacterium
AGCGGTCCGCCCGGAAAGAGCTGATACAATTGCTTGATATCCACGATTCCGGAAGTTCCTACTTTGCGCAGGCTCAACTGGGCGCCTTCTTTTTGTTTGGCGCGCAGGTAATTCAGCACCTCAAAGTGTTTATCGGTTAATGTAATGTTTTCTTTGGCGGCCAGTTCGCGGGCCAGTTCAGGCGTCCACTGATCCATATTTTTCAGATAGCCTTCTGCAGTAAATTCTACTGCGTTTGTTGTTACGGTTTCCATATTGATTGGTTTTATATGTTGATAAATAGTTAGTCAGTAATTTTTCCGGTCATGGACATGTGATTACTAATGGGTATATGCCTGCCGGTTATCAGCATATGCCAGTATACCCACTTGAAAGCCAGTTTACCAAAATGATTGGCGCGGTTTACTTTCAAGAGCTCCATAGGGCCGATGCCTGCATAGGGGAATTTACCGGGCAGAGGCTCGGTGGTGTAATTGAAATCAATCAGGGTAGCTTTGCCATGACCCGTTTCGATAAAGCAATTTGCGTGACCGTCAAATTTTGCTTCAAGTGGCAAGCCGTTGATATAACTTAAAATATTCTCGATGAGTATATCGGCTTCAAAATGAGCTACTGACCCAGCCTTGGAAGTTGGAAGATTAGTGGCGTCTCCAATCACAAACATGTTTTCATAATGTTTTGATTGGAGGGTATGTTTATCAGTAGGAATAAATCCTAATCCATCCTCATCTCCGAGGTTACTCGTTTCAATAACGGCATCACCCTTGTTTACAGGAATGGACACGAGCAGGTCAAACGAAACTTCTTTCTCATCATAGGATATAAGCTTTTTATTTTCGTTATCCACCCGCATCAGGTAGAAATCTGGAATAACAGTAATGGTTTTTTCTTCCATTAACTTACCCAACATGGCCGATGCTTTGGGTTTGGTAAAGGCACCGGCATTGGGCGTAACATAGGTGATGGTTACCTTATCGCGCATTCCCTTTTCTTCAAAATAGGCATCCGCCAGAAAAGCAAACTCGAGGGGAGCTACGGGGCATTTGATAATGGTTTCTGCCAGGTTTATAACCAGGTTACCACCTTCCCAGGTTTCGAGTTTCTTAGCCAGATTTACAGAGCCATTGAATGTATAGAATTCAAAAATGTCTTTTTCCCACAGTTCGCCTTTCAGACCTTCGGTATCCTCAGGTACTGGAACAGTACCGGTGGCAACAATAAGTACGTCATAGGTGAGGAGCGTTCCATCGCGCAGAATAACCTGGTTATTTTCAGGCTTGATTTTCGCAATTTCGTTTACGATAAACGTTACTCCCTTGGGCAGAAATTCCTTTTTGGGTTTTACTACATCTTCGGGCTGATAAATTCCGAAAGGGATAAAGAGATAGCCCGGCTGGTAGTAGTGATTCTCATCTTTATCAACAATGGTGATTTCCCAAATTTTGTTGTTCAGGTTTTTGTTGAGTTTGTTGGCCATCATGGTTCCTGCCGTTCCGGCCCCGAGTATCAGTATCTTTTTCATCTTCAGTATTGATTGGATGATCAAAGGTAGATAAGGGATCATCCATCTGTAATGATGGTACTCATGGAAAACCTTGATTTACATCAGGTTAAAAGGGCCTTGTGTAACATTTGTCACACAGTGAGCATACTATTCAGTAACACTTATCACATAGGTATAGTGATGGTAGTATTTCGCCTTGAACAATACCTCCAATACCACTGGTGTAATCGCCAAACCATACGCTTTACTTACGGTCTTCTCTTCTTATCTTTCCAGAACATTTTCACGTCAACATCGTACAATGAACACTACCTTTTCGCGACTATCCAGACATTGTGCATGGACTTTACTCATCGTGCTTTCCTGCACTCCCGATAAACAACCGGAAGAAAACCCGAAACGTATTAACCTTGATGAGATCACCTTGTCACAACTTCGTACAGGGTATGATGATGGCACCTTTACCATTCGTGAGGTTGTTCAGGAATACCTGCTGCGGATTGAGGAGGTAGACAAAAACGGACCCGCATTAAATTCGATTATTTATATAAACCCGGATGCCTTGATGCAGGCAGAGGAACTCGATCGTGAGTTGGCTGAAGGAAAAAAACGGGGGCCGATGCACGGCATACCGGTTATACTTAAAGACAATATCGACACACAGGATATGCCCACTACAGCAGGTGCGGTAATTTTGCAGAATTCATATCCGAAATACGATAGCCGTTTGACGAAAAAATTAAAAGAGGCAGGCGCCATTATCATTGCGAAGTCCAATTTAAGCGAGTGGGCAAATTTCAGGGCCATGATTTCGTCCAGCGGATGGAGTGGAGTAGGGGGACAAACAAAAAATCCCTATGTATTGGATCGGTCACCGTGTGGATCAAGTTCAGGATCAGGAGTAGCGGTGGCTGCAAATCTGTGTGCACTGGCTATCGGTACAGAAACGAATGGCTCCATTGTGTGCCCGGCCAATAACAATGGTATTGTAGGATTAAAGCCAACGGTAGGGTTAATCAGTCGTGCCGGAATTATTCCCATATCGTTTAGTCAGGATACACCCGGGCCGATGGGACGCACGGTAGAAGATGTAGCATTCTCATTAGGCGTAATGGTAGGCGTTGATTCCGCTGATAGCAAAACGCTTGCTTCCGTTGGCAATGGTCATTCGGATTACACCCAATTTCTGGTGGATGATGGGTTGAAAGGAAAACGTATCGGGGTGCTGAAAAATAGTTCCGGTTTTCATCCGAAAGTAGATGCGCTGATGAAGGAGGCAATAGAGGAATTGAAAAAACAAGGCGCTAGCGTAGTGGAAGTGGAGCTGAAAGTAGATGAGGCAGAACAGGCATCTTTCCAGGTGATGCTCTTCGAATTTAAAGATGGATTGAATGACTATCTGTCGAAGGCCGGAGCACCAGTATCGGTCAGATCGATCAGCGAGTTGATAGCCTTCAACAAAGCGGATGAAACAGAGTTGCGCTACTTTGACCAGCAATTACTGGAGTTGGCTGATAAGAAAGGAGATTTGCAATCGAAGGAATACAAAGAGGCATTAGCCACTATGTATAGGCTTACCCAAGAGGAAGGAATAGATAAAGTAATGGACAGGCATAACCTTGATGCCTTGGTAGCTCCAACTGGCACAGCGGCATGGAAAACCGATTTGATCAATGGTGATCATTATATTGGAGGGAGTTCTTCGCTGGCAGCTATTTCCGGCTATCCGAATATTTCAGTACCCATGGGCTTCATCGATAATTTACCTGTTGGTATTTCATTTTTTGGTGCTGCGTGGAGTGAGCCCACTTTGATTTCTATAGCCTACAGTTATGAACAGGCTACGAAGCACAGAAAGAAGCCGTTGTTTTTAC
>CAZCRJ010000423.1:0-3373 GCA_964501015.1 uncultured Roseivirgaceae bacterium
TGAAGTTATTGTCTTTATTGGCATAGTACACAGCAGACACCCGGGGCGTTACGCGACCATCAAAGTTTTCATTCTTATCGTATCGTAAAGAGGCTGTTAGTTTTAAGGATTCGCCTAAGGTTTTTGCCAACTGACCATAAAACCCGAATTCATTGATTTTTATACGTTCATTTCCGGTTCCTTCAGGATTTTCGTTAAACACCGTACCATCACTAAACAAATCATATTGACGGAAATTACCGCCAATCATGAATTCAAAAACCTCTATTTGCTTAAAGTTATAATTTGCTTCAGCATGGTATAACCGTGAATTATCAACAAAGGACGATCCGGGAGGAGTACGTTGAAACAAATTTCCCCTAACGGCATTTACCAGGTTATTATATTCAGGTGTGCCAACGGCTGGCCTGTCTCTGTCAGCATAAGCGCGCGCTGCGGCATGCGCTAATTCAGGATTTCCCGCAGTAACTCCAGGTACATACCCTTGCATTGCTAAAACATACGTTTGAGCATATTCAGGTGCCCATTTGGTTGCGGTTGGACTATAGTATTCGTTCATGAAACCACCTTGGGCACTCATATTCCAGGAATCACCATCCCGGGTTTCAGTCATATATGTACGAATAAAAAAGTTGTCGCTTTTCAACTCCAGTTTATGGAATTGCTGGGTGAAATCACGTAAAGCATATTTTTCAGTTCCCTGGTAGATTGAGCTACCACCGCCAAAACGGTAATTATAAATTAATTCCAATTGATCGTTGATCTTATAATGCAAGGCAACATCGGCCTTCATGCTTTTCGCATCATTATTGTCCAGGATATCTTCTTCTTTAAAGCCTGTTCGTCTCAGATCAAGCGTTCCGAAAGTTCCACCAATGGGCACAGGTATTGGAGTTTCGTCACCGTATAAATTCAATCCATCAAAATTGGGTCTTCCACTGAGATTAACCGTTGATTCAGGATTTAAGCGATCGGTTCGGTAATCATTGCTGATCCAGTCGGTTGCCTGAAGCATGGAGAAGTTAACTTTGAAGGCAAATTTGTTATTGAATGCTTTTGCGTATCGAATGCCGTAATTAAATAATGGATGACTCGTGCCTTGTGCATCGGAACGGGTCACGCCACCTTTAAACATAACGCTCAGGCCCTGGTGTTCAAACGGACTCTTACTTTTCATAATTAATATGCCATTGAATGCATTAGGTCCATACAATGCAGAAGCAGCACCGGGTACTAATTCCATACCTTCGGCATCGAGTTCACTCATACCTACTATGTTTCCAGTTGGGAAGTTTAACAGCGGAGCAGAAGTGTCCATTCCATCAACAAGCTGTACAAAGCGTACGTTGGCAACAGTGGCGAATCCACGGGTATTAATCTGTGTGAAGTTTAAACTTCCTTCACTGGTTTGAACACCCGGTACATTTTTTAATGCATCAAAAAAGTCAACAGCCGGTGTTTGTTTGATGGCCAGAATGTTTATGCTTTCAATCGTAGTGGAAGACAAAAACCTTGGCTCACCCTGTTTTCCGGAAACAACAACTTCTGACAAGGCCATTACATCGGTTGTCAAGGAGATTGCGAGGTCGGAAGTATTTCCGGTAATTTCAATCTCTTGAGTTGCATAACCAATAAATGTGAAAACAAGGGTTAAAGGAGCGGACTGGTTCACTGTAAGTTTAAAATCTCCTTTTGTATTGGAAATTGTTCCTGCTATTGTTCCCTTAACGATGATGTTAACACCAGGCAATGCTTCCTTTGTTGATGCATCGGTTACAGTACCTGATATACTGGTTTGTGCATAAGTAATCGTGGCCCCCAGCATCATCATCAGCATGAGCCCGATTGAACGTTTGTAAAACTTCTCCATACAGTTTGTTTTTAAATGGTTAGGTTTCTAAGTGTATTTGATGGTCAATTTAAAAGTGTACATTTTGTACCTCTGAAAAGTACAAAATATTCCGAAATAACAAAGAAATCGATTGCGATTTCGTTAAAGCATTTGTTTAAGTGTTACGATTTGGCAGAATTCTGCTCACGTAAATGATTCACCAGTCGCTCGCACAGGGCATGTGTTTCGTTGGCCATGAACTCATCTGCTGTGGCGGTTAAGATACTTTGCCCTAATCCACCAAGGCAATCAATGTAAAAGCGTTTCATTTCCTCTACCGGCATATCCTTGGTCCACAGGTCGATACGAAGGGTGTTTTTTTGCTGCTGATCCCACAGGGAAATACTAATGGATTTTGTTTCGGTGGGGGCCGCATCGGGTTTGTCGGATGCATCCCACATGATTTTGTCCGGAACGTTATTGGAATCGAGTTCTATGGAAAAATTAATGGTTGTTTTACGCATGATTATAGTTTTTCTGTTTTGATTATTCCTTTTAGTCAATTACCCCCGCTCGCGGGCAATTGTTTTGAATACCTCTAACGATGATGGATTACGAAGAGATCCTGTATTCAATGTGGTATCTGCTTTTTTCCCCATTAGGATTTTTTTTACGGGCATTTCAGTCTTTTTTCCGCTGATGGTATAGGGTATGTCGTGCACTTCAAGTATTTCGTCCGGCACATGTCTTGGACTGCACATGGTTTTCAACGTGGTATTGATTTTATTTTTTACTTCATAAGATAGGTTCAGACCATCAGCCAGTACAATAAACAGGGGCATCCAGAATTGACCATTACTTTTTTCAATGCATACAATAAGGCTGTCCTTTATTTCTACCAGTTTATCCAACGCCCGATACACCTCACTGGTGCCAATGCGTACGCCCCCCCGGTTTAAGGTGGCATCGGATCGGCCATGGATAATTATTCCTTTTCTGGGGGTAATCTCAATCCAGTCGCCATGGCGCCAAATAGTGGGGAACATTTCGAAATAGCTTTCTTTATACCGTTCTCCTTCAGGATCATTCCAAAAGTACACCGGCATGGAGGGCATGGGTTGGGTAATTACCATTTCGCCAACTTCTGCTTCTACTGGTTTGCCTTCATCATTAAAGGCTTCCAGGCGACATCCCAGTGCACGGCATTGAATTTCTCCAGAGTATACGGGCCATAATGGATTCCCCCCCAACAAATGCGCTGCACACATCTGTGCCTCCGCTTATAGAGGTAAGCCAGATATCTTTTTTGACATGAGTATAAATCCATTCAAATCCTTCACGGGGTAGGGTACTTCCGGTTGAACCGATGGACTGAAGGGAATCCAGGTTGAATTGTTTCCCTGGATTATCAAGTGATTTCGTACACGCCATGATAAACGCGGCACTGATGCCCAGGTGAGTGATCTTGATTTCGTCCGCTAGTTTCCATAGAGTCGTCATATCAGGGTAGGAAGGACTTCCATCATATAAAACCAAAACGCC
>CAZCRJ010000424.1:0-3369 GCA_964501015.1 uncultured Roseivirgaceae bacterium
ACTACTCTTTGTTATCTTTCTGCCTAATGCTTTTTCTCTTATAACATTATCTCTTGCTAAAGCTTCTTGTAGAATTGCAACCAGCGGAGCATTGCCTGACAAATTAACACTTGAATGCCCTTTTTCCTTGTCTAAATGAGAAGTTGCTACTTTTAATCCAACGAGAGTTTTACCAGCACCCGGAACTCCAGTAACAAAACAAATTACCTTCTTATCACTCGACTTAGCGGAATCAATTAATTCTGATATAGCTGATGTGGTTTGTTTTAAATTCTTTGCATCTGCGTCATTTCTTGTTATTGCATCTACCGAGTGATTGTTGTAAAGCGAAACAGCCGCTTCAATAATCGTGGGTGTCGGAGAGTAACTACCTCTTGCATACTCTTCACCGTTAATAATTTCATGATCACTAAAAAACTGTAACGTTCCTTTAATAGCCTTCTGCAAATCATCCTTTGTTGATTTGATGGGTAAAATTAATTTGTCATTGTGCGATGTTGTTGAAATCATAAGGAATGACTCCTTAGCCTCCGTTGAAACTAAAATTGGAGCTAGCACAACGTTATGACTTGGTTTATGGAAGTTCTTGAGATCTAGAGCATAATCCCAGACTTGATCAATCTGATAATTCAAAAATTTTGTTTCTCCTACTTTGAACTCAATTACAAATACAACATTATCAATAATGATTAATGAGTCAATTCGCTTCCCCATTCGAGGAATTGAAAATTCGAAAAAGATTGTTCCATCATAATCACCAAGAGCCTTCTTTAGAATTGGGATCTGCTGCTCCCAAGATTTATTTTGAAGTTGTGTCGAATCAAATTGATTTGAAATAGTTATGGAGCCTATTATTTCTTCGTTGCTCTTTTGAAGAAAGGATCTTATTGAATCACTATAATAATAATTTAGCATCGATTTAAAGCTGCGGACAATTCTAAAGTTATACTAATCTTTTTCAACTACGAATTCATAATTACATTCTTTGTTAAAACATTTATGAATCTGAGTTTGATTTCTTGTATGCGATAGGTCAAGAATTATATCAGTACGAACACCGCACATAGGACAGGTTACCGGTTGAGCTGAATAAATGAATACAGTGGTAAAGTCAATCATATGGAGACCTCAATTTAAGAATTCATAATGATTATTACTTTTAAATAAACACCAACCACAACGTCCCCGCCAGGGTATTCAGGTCATTTAAAATAATGGCCAATGATTTCTACCAGCATTTCTTTGGTAAGCGGTTTGGTTTTGAAGTCGGCTTTCAGGTCAGCAGCTTTTTTCACGTCATCCGGATTTTCGGAGGTAGTAAGAATAACAACAACCGATTTTTTATCCTGATGTTCCTGCCAGGCATTAAACTTTTGTAAAAACTCCCAACCGTTCATACCGGGCATGTTGATGTCGAGAAAAATAAGTTCAGGTCTTTGGGAAGTGTGGGAATCATCGCTCAAAAAGTGAAGCGCCTCGTCACCAGATTGTTTGGAGATTACTATTTCGGCTATATCATTTTTACGGATAACGCGTTCATGGAAAAAATTATCATCAGCGTTGTCATCAATAAGCAGTATGGATTTAATTTTTTTCATTGTCTACTCGGGCTGTAGTTCATGTTCATTTAATTCGGGAATGGTGAAGAAAAAGGTAGAACCCTCTCCAAGTGCTGATTCAATCCATATATCCCCCTTGTGAATTTCCACAATCTTTTTGCAATTGGCCAACCCAATTCCGTTCCCTTCATATTCAGTACCTGGGTTAAGCCTTTGAAAGATTTCAAAAATTCTCCCAAAATGTTCTGGCTTGATACCGATGCCATTGTCCCGTACAGAAAAATACCACAAGTCGCCACTTTTCTCTGCATTGATTTGAATATGGGGCGTTTGGTTTTTACGTTTAAACTTTATAGCGTTTGTAATCAGGTTTTGAAATAATTGCCTGAGCTCTGTTTCAAAAACATTCAATTCAGGTAAGTTCCCTATTTCAATTATGGCACCGGATGAATCAATTACCGTTTTAAGATCAGCAATTACGGTACTAACAAGAACCTGAAGGGAGGAGTGTGTTAACTTTTTATCGCGGCCCAGACGAGAATAATGAAGCAGGGCCTTCACCAACATACTCATTCGTTGAGTAGCATTTTTTACGGAGCGAATATAATTATGTGCGTTGGTATCCAGTTGCTCAAAGTAATCCTCTTCAAAGATTTGCATGTAATTGGAAACGGTGCGCAAGGGTTCCTGTAAATCGTGTGAAGCGATGTAGGCAAACTGCTCCAGTTCTTTATTTTTGGTTTCCAATTCAATCTGCTTTTTAAGCGTGGCTTCCTGATGTTTTCGCTCGGTAATATCAATGACCGAAGCCAATACCATTTGACCATCGGTGGTTTCAATTGGGTTTAATCCTATTTCCACAGGAACTTCTGAGCCATCCTTCCTTCTGGCAAATAAATCTTTACCCGGTCCCATCGGACGGTTTTTAAGGTCTTTAAAAAATTGCTTACGATAACCAGGGTGCTCTTTACTGAATCGATGAGGAATAAGAATTTCAAGTTTTTGGCCCATCAATTCATTACGCTCATATCCGAAAAGTATTTCGGTTTGTTTATTTACCAGGGTGATTACACCTTCTTTATTGACCAGTACCATACAATAGGGTGATAACTCAACAACAAGCCTGAAGCGGTCTTCTGCTTTTTTTCGTTCGGTAATGTCAATGATGGATGCCAATACCAATGTACCGTCAACCGTTACCAATGGGGTTAAACCGATTTCAATTGGAAATTCTGTGTTGTCTTTACGCAGGGCAAACAATTCCCGGCCGGCCCCCATGGCGCGTACAACAGGTGTATTAAAAAACATTTGCCGGAACTCAGGGTGTTTGTGCGTATAGCGTTTCGGAAGTAAAATTTCCACTTCCCTGCCAATCAATTCAGTCCGGGTATAGTGAAATAGTTTTTCGGTTTGGTTATTGATATAGGCAATCTTGCCCTCCTTATTCACCAGCACAATGGCATTGGGTGATGACTCAACAATAAGTTGAAAGGTGAGCTCGGTATGCCTAAACGTATTCTCCATTATGTAGGTTGGTTTGTTGATGTGAGGGAGGCCAGTTAAAGGTAGTAAAAATCTTCAATTCATTTTGAGACGGGCATTTCAAAGAAGGCAGAACCATCAATGCCCGGATTCGAAAGTGGGCATTGATAATTCTATTGGCATGGATATCAGACGAGACTGCCTGGGTATTGGTATACAAAATAAGATCAAGCGATTGATCTTAAAATTTGATATTTTATCAAACAGATAATTATTCTTAATTTCTAATTCTTAGGTTCAATTGCCTGAGACCAATAAAAAAAGCAAC
>CAZCRJ010000425.1:0-3364 GCA_964501015.1 uncultured Roseivirgaceae bacterium
GAGCAGTTTAAAAAATTATTTGAGATACCCATAGACCGGGAAAAATATTTTCCGGATGACTATTTTGTTACCGGCAAAGGTTTATACCTGTGGCGGGATTTTACAAAGATAGCTGATGAAGATTCGTTACGCCTGGGGCTTATGCGGCTTCATTGAGGGTTCCACTTTCTTATCTACCACTCCATTGTGTAAACGGTTAGCGCTAGTGATGCTGAGAGAGAAAATTTAAAGAGTGCAAGGAAATTGCACTCTAAGAGCATTACTTCGTATCAACAATTCACCTCTGCACACTCATTTGCCAGTCGCCCCGACAGGGGCAGTGAATGAATTGCTCCGGAGGGGGTGGTTTGGATTGTAATATAAGTTAACTCAAATCTAAGTTCAACTAATAAGTGCAACACAAGCGGTTGAAAGAAAGGAGGATTTCTCCTCCCTTCAATTGACCAAGTTAATTAAACTTGTGTTGCGATGACAAATTATAAACAACTGGGTCAAGAGCAAAGATATGTAATTGACCGCCTATTAAGACAAGGGAAAAGCCAGAAAGAGATAGCCAATGTATTGGGATATCATAAATCTACCATCAGCCGTGAGCTTAAGCGGAATACACCCAAACGAGGTAGGGGTGCAAAGGAGTATAATCCTGATCGAGCTCATATGAAAGCCGAAAGAAGACATCGGGAGAAGAACAAGCATATCACCTTTACCGATGAGATGCGCAGACAAATTGTTAAACATCTGGCTGTTGAGAAGCTGAGCCCAGAACTAATTGCACAAAATGGTCGCAAGGATAATCCGTGTTTCGTTAGCCATGAGACAATCTACCAGTGGATATGGAATATGAAGCACAGCCATAAGCGAGAAGATGAGCCGTACCAATTACTTTATAAGGATTTGAAACATGGTCGCAGAAGGAGAAAACGTGGAAATTACCATGATAACAGAGGGTGTATATCGAATCGTGTTTCTATTGAAAAGCGTCCTGCTATTGTGGAAAAGCGTAAGCGGATAGGCGATGTAGAAGTAGATTTGATGTTGGGCAAGAACCATCAACCTGGACTATTGGTCATTACCGATAGAGCATCTCTGAAGACATCGTTGGTCAAAATATCCACCAAGGCATCAAAGCCAATTGCCAAATCTATAATCCGCAAAATGAAACCATGTAAACAATGGCTCAAAACAATGACCTATGACAACGACCTTGCCTTTGCTCTGCACACAACGGTGAATAAGGAATTGAAAACAAAATCATTCTTTACCCATCCATATACCTCACAAGAAAAGGGAACGGTAGAAAATCGAATAGGCGTTCTGAGAAGGTTCTTTCCAAAGAAAACAGACTTCACTCAGGTGACAGCTAAACAAGTAAACCGCGTAGAAAAAATGATCAATGAAAGACCCGTACGAAAATTTAATTATCAAACCCCAAATACCGTATTTTTACAAAAACTAAAAGTTGCACTTATTACTTGAACACAGCAATGATTTTGTTTTCATAATTAGATTTGTTTTAAAGTATGATACAAAGGTACGGGTGTAGGTATACAATGAAGGCTTGTTGTAAGTAAACCTGATATACACAGAAAAATAACGTTTGCAGAAAATTACCTTCCGGAACGGAATCAATTTGGTGTGTTTCAGTTGAAATTCTTGACCGTGCAACACGAATTTATCCTGCACACGTTTCCGCTCAAAATGCATTCACAAACGGTTCTGAAAACTGTGCGGCAGTACACCGCACAGTTTGAAGTATAATCGCTACCTGATCAGTGAATAGATTTTACATCAAAATATATTTCCCGATCGGGATATTTAAAATTAAAAAGCTTCGCAAAATCTTTCTCTACATTAACATCTTCGGTATGAATCAATTTTCCTCCATCATAAACAGACACCTTTACTTTCCCGGTTTTAGCCGAAGGAATGGTCAATACATATTTTGAAGGTTCATCTTTAAGTTGAAGTACATTATAAACAATCTCCTTTTTAGCTTCTATTGAAAATACTTCTGAATACGAGCCGGCCTTACCACTTAACTTTAGTGTATACGTACCAGTAGGTAATCCGCTTAAGTTATACGGCCTTACAAAGCCATCCTTGGTTTGAATATATTCTGAAAAGACAACTGTTCCTTTTTCATTTTCAATTGAAATCTTCACCTTATTATGGTGTTCAGCTTTATACAGAATACGTACTACAGAGCCATCCTTCATAAAAGCAAATTCTGAAGGAGTAATTGAAATGGCATGCTTACTGCTAGCCATGCTGAGTGTACCGAAAATCATCAGCACACTAAAAAGTGTTACTAGTTTTTTCATGATGTAGTTTGTTTGATTGCAATAGAGACGAATTGAATCATCTATAAGTTGCTCACATTACCTACTATTTTAAATATTCTTTTCACTTTTAATCTATCGGGTTTTTTAATTAAAATTCTGCTTAT
Organism: uncultured Roseivirgaceae bacterium; assembly: GCA_964501015.1. Taxonomy (GTDB): domain Bacteria; phylum Bacteroidota; class Bacteroidia; order Cytophagales; family Cyclobacteriaceae; genus UBA2336. The sequence continues at coordinate 2,447 of CAZCRJ010000425.1, forward strand.
ACGTAGAATACTTTTTTCAGTTTCGTTAAACCTATCAAACTTTTTCTGCACTACTTTATTGTTCATTGTTGAACATGCGATGTGTTGATTATTGAACGGTGTTCAAAATCGAATACTGATGATTTGGATTTACAGGCCACCGCTTTTACCTTCGCTTTTCCAAAAAAAATATACCCTATGAAACACAAGATTCTCCTGGTATTTATTATGCTTGTGATGGCCGCACCACTGGCCGCGCAAAAGAAAAAAAAGAAAGCACAGGAACCGCCTCAACCACCGGCCGTTGTTGAAGTTGTACAACCTGCGATACCCCCACCGGTTAAAGTAACTTCGGTTGAAGGGATTACAGAATACAAACTTCATAATGGATTACGCGTGTTGCTTTTCCCAGATCAGACAAAGCAAACCATCACCGTCAATATTACATACCTCGTTGGATCCAAGCATGAAAACTACGGGGAAACAGGTATGGCTCACCTCCTTGAACACCTCGTATTTAAAGGAACACCCAATCACCCGAATATTCCGCAGGAACTTACTGAGCACGGTGCCAGTCCGAACGGAACCACCTGGTTCGATCGCACCAATTACTTCGAAACGTTTAACGCTACGGAAGAAAACCTGAAATGGGCATTAGACCTTGAAGCCGACCGAATGGTCAATTCCTTTATCGCTAAAAAAGACCTTGACAGTGAAATGACTGTGGTGCGGAATGAATTTGAATCCGGTGAAAACAGTCCGTTTCGTGTTTTATACCAGCGTATGCTTTCGGCCGGATATGAATGGCATAATTATGGAAAATCGACCATTGGTGCACGCGCAGACATTGAGAATGTACCTATCGACCGCCTGCAGGCTTTCTACAAAAAGAATTACCAGCCCGACAATGCTGTATTGGTGGTGGCCGGAAAGATTGAT
>CAZCRJ010000426.1:0-3363 GCA_964501015.1 uncultured Roseivirgaceae bacterium
TGATGCCCTTCTGGTGGCCGATGAACATCACCGTTTGGCCGTCCATAGTGCCAAGGCCGCCAACAATGGCCTTGTCGTCAGCCACATTGCGGTCGCCATGCATTTCAATGAACCGCTCGCAAATCTGGCTCAGGTAGTACAGCGTATAGGGTCGTTCGGGGTGGCGGCTTAGCTGCACTTTCTGCCAGCCGTTCAGGTTGCCATAGATTTCCTGTTGGGTCTGGGCAATCTTGTCTTCCAGCTCTTTGATGGAGGAGGTTATATCCACTTTTCCTTTAGCTCCGATTTCCTTTAGTTTCTCCAGTTGTTCCTGCAGTTCCGCTATCGGCTGTTCAAATTCGAGGTACACCATAGGTAGATGCTTTAGTTGGGTGCGGGTGCCAAAGTTGGGGAAATTGTTTCACAAAAAATTACTGCATCGGTAAGCGAACGGAAGCAGGAAGCCTGTATATTTGCATCCGCAATTGACATTTTGGACCGGTAGTTCAGTTTGGTTAGAATGCCTGCCTGTCACGCAGGAGGTCGCGGGTTCGAGTCCCGTCCGGTCCGCTTAAAACCCTGATAATTAAATAGTTATCAGGGTTTTTTGTTTCACTACTTTTACCCGGATTTGATGCTGTTTATCCACAATCCTGTTAACTTTGTGCCTTTAGATATCGAGCTATGCTATTGGATTTTGAAAAACCCATTGCTGAATTGGAAGCCAAATTGAACGATATGAAACAGTTGGCTGGCGATGATGATAAAACGGTCAAAGGTGCCATTCAGGCATTAGAGAAGAAAATTCTGCAACTCAAAAAGGAGACCTTCGAAAACCTCACAGGATGGCAACGCGTTCAGCTTTCCCGGCATCCCGACAGACCGTATACCTTCGATTATATTTATGCCATTACTTCAGAATTCATTGAGCTTCATGGTGACCGTAATGTGTCTGATGATAAAGCCATGGTGGGAGGATTGGGTACCATTGATGGCAAAACGTTTATGTTGATTGGCCAGCAAAAGGGAAGGAATACCAAACAACGACAAGTCAGAAATTTTGGTATGGCTAATCCGGAAGGATATCGAAAGGCATTACGCCTGATGCGAATGGCGGAGAAGTTTAACAAACCCATTATTACATTCATCGATACCCCTGGTGCATTTCCTGGTCTAGAAGCGGAAGAGCGGGGCCAGGGTGAAGCCATTGCACGTAACCTCAAGGAAATGTTTATGCTGAAGGTTCCGGTTATATGCATCGTTATTGGTGAAGGTGCATCAGGTGGTGCATTAGGAATAGGAATTGGAGATAAGGTGTTGATGCTGGAAAATACCTGGTACTCTGTTATTTCACCAGAATCCTGTTCCTCGATTTTATGGCGCAGTTGGGATTATAAGGAACAGGCCGCTGAAGTGTTAAAACTTACCGCCAAAGATATGCAGCAACATAAGATGATCGATGGTATAATTAAGGAACCATTAGGTGGAGCCCATACTGATCCGAAATGGATGGCTAATGAAGTAAAAAAAATACTACTGGAATCCGTGCAGGAGTTGGAAACACTTTCTCCGGACGAACGAATTGCCAGACGTATTGATAAATTCATCGCTATGGGTGTTGTAAAAGAATAAGAATAGCGAGTAAACAAGTTCAGAAGCTGCTTTCCGCAGCTTTTTTTGTTTCTTCACCTAGCATCTTAAAAAATTGAATTTTGGCAATAGAATGATGATTTTTGTACGATGAATCTCCATGTAATTGATACCGGTTTTTTTAAGCTTGATGGCGGAGCTATGTTTGGTGTAGTTCCTAAATCAATCTGGCAACGAACCAATCCGGCAGACGAAAATAATTTATGCACTTGGGCAATGCGTTGCCTCTTGCTGGAGTACGATGATCAACTGATTCTTATTGATAATGGTTTAGGGGATAAACAGGATGCGAAATTCTTCAGTCATTATGATTTACATGGTGAGGCAAGTCTGTTGACTTCTATTCACCGGGCTGGTTTTTCAGAGAATGATATAACCGATATGTTTCTGACACACTTACATTTTGATCATTGTGGAGGTGGCGTTAAACGTGAAGGAGAATCATTGGCGCTCACCTTTCCAAATGCACGGTATTGGTCTAATGCCGATCATTGGGAATGGGCTACAAAGCCCAATCCCCGTGAACGACCAAGTTTCCTGAAAGAAAATATTCTTCCGATGAAGGAGAGTGGTCAACTCGAATTTATCAATCCCAAAGAAGAATCACCGTTTCCTGATTTTAACATCTATTTTGTATCGGGCCATACCGATAAAATGATGATCCCCATGATTCGCTACAAAGGCAGAATCATTTGCTATATGGCCGATCTCTTACCCTCCGTGGGGCATATTCCAGTAGCCTATGTAATGGGGTATGATACAAGGCCATTGTTAACACTCGAGGAAAAAGAGCGATTTCTGAAAGAGGCTGCCGATAATAACTATGTATTATTTTTTGAGCATGATCCCATACATGAATGTTGTACAGTAAAGCATACCGATAAAGGTGTGCGTGTGGATACGGTTTTCAAACTAAGCGATTTATGAAGATTGGATTAGCCTTGTCAGGAGGAGGTGCGCGGGGAATGGCCCATCTTGGCATTATTAAAGCGTTGGAAGAACTTGGTTTACGATTTTCTTCAGTATCCGGAACAAGTGCAGGTGCGATTGCCGGTGCCTTCTATTGTTACGGATATAAGCCAGATGAAATTCAGGAAATTGTAGTAAAGGCAGGAGTCTTGAAATCAGTAAGGCCGGCATGGGCATGGACCGGATTGTTGAGTATGGATGGCTTTAAGGAAGTGATGCATCGGTGTATTCCCGAGAATGAATTCAATGCATTGAAAATCCCCCTTACCGTAAGTGCAACCGAAATTCGATTAGGTAAAATTGTTTATTTTGATCAGGGAGAATTAATCCCGGCAGTACTGGCATCGTCCAGCATCCCGGCATTGTTTAATCCGGTTACTTTTAATAATCAGGTATTTGTTGATGGTGGATTAATGGATAACCTGCCGGTAAGGCCGTTGGTAGGCAAGTGTGATATCATCATTGGCAGCCATTGTAATCCGGTTGAACAACGGTTTGATCTGAATAGTGTAAAGGCCATTACGGAACGGAGTTTACTAGTGGCCATTAATGTGAATGCTTCTCAAAGCAAGGCATTCTGCAATGTGGTAATTGAACCGCCTGAGTTAGGAAAATTCAGCACATTTGATCTAGCCCGAGGACAGGAAATTTTTGAAATCGGCTACCGGTATACAAAAGCCAATTATAAGGCGATTGATTTCCAACTTAATGAGTACCTGAAACACTAATGACAGAGGACTTTAAAAAGCAAATTCTTGAGGGTGT
>CAZCRJ010000427.1:0-3362 GCA_964501015.1 uncultured Roseivirgaceae bacterium
AGCCATTCGCAAGTGCCTTGCTTATTCACCTTTGCAAAGAAAAGGTCGTAATTACCGCCTGAGCTGGTAACCTGCTCTTGATCAACCAAGAGTGAACCGGAGAAAATACCATAGAAGTATGCATTTCCTTCCTCGTCAAGGCTGCACGCCTTAGGCCAGGTTGAATATTGGCCGGGAATGCCGAAGGATTTTGCCCACAATACATTTCCATTGGTTGATATCAGCACGCCAAACGAATTAGGGCCCACTTGCAGTTCTGTATTATCGATTGTGACAGTACCCCAGTGGTGTGAATAGAGCAAGACCGTTCCATCGTTATTGACATCCATATCAAATGTTTCCTGAAGATTTAAAATCGTCTTTTTCCATTGCAGCTCACCGTCAGCATTAAACTTGACCAGCAATTGATTATAAACACCACCCGTAAACTGTACGTCATCAAGGGTTGCTTCCTGCGGAAAGGTTCCAGCTATGTAAATGTTACCACTACCATCTGTCTGTACCTGGGTTAATGTTCCAAAATCGGAGGCTGAATAGCGGACAATTTTATGCCAGAGCGGCACACCAAAATTTGTAAGTTTAAGCAGAAATGAACCTTTGCCTGTGTAAGTGGAATTCATAAGTGATACGCCATTATCAAAATGGCCAATCACGATGACATTATCCTGTGAATCGATACTCAGCCCTTCAATGGATGTGTGACTTTGTCCGGGAAAATCTATATACCAGGAAAATTGTGCCCTACTTTCTACAGTAAGGAGCAAGAGAAAACCTATGCTATAGGTAAAAAAATCCTTCAGTTTCATCGGCTTATAAATATAGCCCTTCAATAATGAAATTCTGAGAAATACCATTAGGTCGTGCCGGACAAAAATACTAACACCGGATTTAATCATCCTTTTAATCACAACCAATTAGACAGGTCAAGTGAAGAGTTTTGTACTCACCAACCATCAAATCTTTATGAAGTAGGGATTGCTGTAATGATTAACCGGATTACTGTTTTGCTAACGACAACAGAAACTCCTCCATCATCGGCCATACTATTTCGGGCTGTTCCACATAGGGGAAATGTGCCGCCTTGTCAATTCGCTTTAATTCACTATTCGGTAAGACCTTCGTCCACTCTTCAATCATGTCCATCGGAATGGATTCTTCTACACCATGAATAAGTAAGGTTGGGGCTGTGACGCGTTTAAGTCCTTCCCGAAAATCCCAGTTGCCAAGCGAGGCGAACGTAATCGCTCCGGTATACTTATACCCATAGCGGATTGCTTCAACAGGTGCGCTGCAGCAATCTCCTTTGATAATGCTGACGTCCAGACCTTCTGCAATGCGGGGTTTCATGCCAATGGTCCAGTAGGCGTAACATGCCGTGGTTGGATCTGTACCATAAATCATTTCATTCGATAAAGAGTCCAGTTGTTTCAATTCGTCTTTGGATAGTCTGCCGTTTAAATTCTCATCATAGCGCACGCCAAAATCACCGGCATAGGGAGGCACCGCACCGATTAACATCATGCTGCTGACATTTTCCGGATAGGCAACAGCATACATGCCGGCAATGATGGAGCCGAAGGAGTGGCCCATTAAGTGGAATTTATTTAGAGAAAAATGTTGACGCAGGGCTTCCAGATCAGCAATGTGCTTGTCGATGTGAAGGGCAGTAGTTGCCATGCTTGTATCGGGTAATTCCGAACGGCCACCACCGCGCTGATCGTAGTACAGCAATACATGGTTCTTCGCGAGGGGTTCAAAGTCTGCGATCATATAGGCGGCATCCATACCGGGCCCACCATGAATCATGACCACTGTATCCGGACCGGATCCTTCAACTTGATAATACAGTTGCAATCCATCTGCACCAGTGAAGTATCCCTGGCGTGGGGAAGCTTCTTGTTGAGTGGATTCCTGTTTACATGACATGGTACCAACGATCATAACGATGATCAGGAGGGAGGTAATGAAATTTTTCATAGTGCAAACGTAAGGGAATTTGGTATTACGCGAACAACTCCCCGGTAAATTTCTGCTTTTCACGAATTGCCATGCCTTACACACGTAACAACTCATCATGAGTTGCGATCGTGCCGGTGAAGTACCATATTCACGGCAATAAACTAATAGCCTATGACTCCTTTTCCTGAAGACATGCCAGATGCAGAAACGTATGCTCTATTTCCACGGATAGCGAGTGTGTTTTTCTATTTTCTGGCTTCGCTCGTTATCCTGGCCGACCTGCGTGCGCTGGTGCGGTATAAACGCGTGGTGGCCAAAGTGGTTGATATTGAAAAAAGGGAGGAAGTCATGCACGATATGGCCGGAGCCACGCATACAGAACACATCCCTGAAATCGAATTTCAAACAAGCACCAATGAAACGGTGCGTATGAAAGTCTATGAGACGTTGTTGAAGTCCTTATCGCCCGGCAATTCCCTAACAGTGTATTATCGTAAATCAGAAAAGGACGATGAGTATAGACTTTACTTTCCATTCTCCCGGTCAAAATTTATACTGATCGCATTGTTCACGCTGGCCGGTTTCTTTCTGTGGGAAGCATCGGGATGGTAGATTTGGCATATCCTTGCCTATAACGTATACCAATTAGTTATTACTTTTGACCCCAAAATTTACCCATGACCGAGCGCGAATTGATTAAACTGGAAGGCACTATCCGAACAAAAATGAAGGACATAATAGCACAACGTGTCAGTCTTAAGGATTCTGGCATAGGCTCCTTAATGAATGTTCTGAAAAAAGTAGATGAAGCCCTGTATGAGAAGATTATGCCGGAGTATAAGGATATGGTGAAGAACTTCAACATTTTTAAATAGGGTATACTTTTTACTGGATTTGACTCTATAATGATTTCAAGCAGTAGTCCGTTATGATTTCATATTTATCTCATTACCAATATATTACTACACTTCAGTAATACCCATTTTCAACACTTAATTCCCTGCAGATTTCCTTTTTCAATTGAAGCCATAATTCCATATTTTGGCGCCCCTTTTCAAAACGATTCTATCTTATGACCGAAGCATCCGTGGCCTACAGCATGATCCGAAAACTTCAGCTTCATTACTGGTTTGGCGACAGAACCCACACGATGGACGCGCTGGTGTACAATAAATGTGAACGTGAAGTGCTGGAACTCGCCAAGGCGATTTCCCGGCTTATCAAGGTGCCTATCCTATTGGAGACGGAACCTTCCGGCAAAGGGGGACTTAAGACCTGGCTTACCTTTTCAGCTAAATCACCAAAAAGAACACCTGCTGCAAAGGTAGCTATGCTAAATACCCTCGTGGCCTCGTGTATCGCCACTCCGAATTATGCATCGATTGGTGACACGTCCACTTTAC
>CAZCRJ010000428.1:0-3359 GCA_964501015.1 uncultured Roseivirgaceae bacterium
ATTTCCTTGAAGTCCTTATCCTCAAAAAAACGGAGTTCCAGCACCTCCAGCATTTCAGTTGGGAGATCTTTCAGGTAACTGATTAGCTTTTCCACCAATGGTTCATCCCATTGGTCATCGCTCATCGCTATCAATTCTTTTACCCGTAATTCCTCAATGCTAAACACGCGTGTTGCCTTTTGTTTTCGATAAAATTTATTCACCTCATTTGCGGCAATGCGGTATAACCATGCCGACACAGGTACTCCTCTGAATTGAAATTGGTGCACGTGATTAAGGGCATTCAAAAATGTCTGGGAGCATAAATCAGCGGTGAGGTCTTCGTCATCCGTTTGGCGATAAATAAAATTGAAAATTCTGTCAAAGTATTTTTCATACAATTCACCGAAAGCTTGCGGATCCTTTCTCGATTTTTCGAGGATGGCATATTCACTCCGTATCTCCGCGTCAGTCATCAAAGGCTTAACTTTGTATAATAATCCGAAGGTTTTGGTAAAGTCACAAGGGCTGTTGTAGAGGGAACGGCCTCAAATAACAATTTTTGGCATTATTGAGCTATTGATTTTAAACAATCCTTGAAAGTATATTTTTAATTTTGAGAGATTAGGGTAATTTTAGAAAGTTGTGATACCTTACTTCTAATGGAAAAGTATTTTTTAGTTGTTGTTTTCTTAATTTTTAGCTGTCAATCAAAAGTGGAGGATTGGGAGTTAAGGGACCAGGTCATGGAAACAGATAGGAGTTTCAGTAAAATGGCCGCTGAAAAGGGGAATGCAGAAGCCTTCTTGTACTATGCTGATGAAATGGTAATAAAGATGCAGCAGGATGACTATCCAATAGTGGGGAAATTTGCGTTAATGCAAACCTTGAAAAATGATCCATGGGATACCTTTTCATTATCGTGGGAGCCGCTTCGTGCAGAGGCCAGTGGGAATCTTGGATACACATTTGGAACCTATGTGTTGCAAACAAAAACAACCGATGGATTACGGGATACAACATACTATGGAAATTATGTATCGGTATGGAAACGTAAGCGCGATGGAAGCTGGCGCTATATTATTGATGGTGGAGGCGATACCCCGGGTCCTGTTACGCTGAAAAAATAATCAAAAGCAGTCAGTTTAACCGTTCAGGCAAACAACAACACGTTTGCTGTTGTCCCACATTGTAAATGGTCAACTAGTTAATTTTGTTATTAGGTGTAATAATTTTCAGTGATCGGGGTAATGGTTCAACAACAAACGATTTGGCATGTCCGCAAGGTTCACCATCAACATGAAAGGCCAGAAGATCAGGTGACGTAATGGATATGTGTTGGACTGTGTGGCATACAAACAAGTCACTGTCTTTTAATTTTTTGGTAAACAATTGAACGACAAAAGGTAGTCCCCTATACAATGGAATTTTATGAGCAATAGAGAGGTTTAAATAACCATCAGTTACAGAAGCCCGTGGAGCTACAAAAGCATTATTACCATACTGTGATGAGTTTGCAAGGGCTATTATGAAACTTTTAAAATGAGTTGCATTGTTTTCAGTTTGGAGAACCCAGTCAAATTCAGGATAATGAAAGTACTCATGGAGAATCAGTTTAAGATAACCCCAAATGCCCCGCTTTTTTCTCCCATCAAATAAGTTGGCAATGTACCCGTCAAAACCTATACCGGAAACGTTTACAGACAGATAGCCATTCAAACGGAAAGTATCCATAAGAACCAGTGTTCCTGTAAAAAAGGACTCAAGTGCCTTTTCAATAACTAAGGGAATATGCAGATGTCTGGCTAGTCCGTTGCCTGAACCTTTGGGTAGAATGCCCATTGGTGTTGAAGTAAATACAAGTGCCTGTGCAACCTCATTAACTGTACCATCACCACCAACAGCAAGTATAGCGTCATAGTTACCAATTGCCTTTTTTGCCAACTCGGTTGCATGCCCGCGTCTCATTGTATAGGTAATAGTGCACTCAGTGTTATACCGGGCACACGTTTCAATTATTCTCCCTTCAAGGTTAGACTTATAGCTTGTGCCCGAATATTTATTGATAATGAATAAGACCTTCTTAAATTCGCTCATAAGTAATTCAACGTTACTTATAAAAATCCGAATGGTGGAATTTAAGCCTCGAAAATTCAAGTTTAAAGCGTGGAATACAGAATCCAGGTTATTGTTAAAATTGGGAAGTATTGGTTGTGTAAATGGAGAACTATACAAAAAGAACCACATCCTTCTTCAGTTCACTGAATTACACGATAAACATGATGAGGAAATTTATGAGTTGGATATTCTGTTGAAGAGTGATCAAAAATTCCTGGTACGCTGGCATGACGCTCCGAATGGGTGGACCGTAGTGCCCTTATCATCGCAGGGAAATGCTATTCCATTGACCATAGAATTGGCTATGGAAATGAAACGGTTATGCACTTACTTCGAGTCGGAGCAAGCAGGATAGTCCTTATTGTTCTTTAAGTTTTGCTTCTATATAATGAATGGCAGAACCGATGGTAGAAAGCTTTTCAGCATCGTCATCGGGTATTCGGATATCGAAAGTCTGTTCGAAATCCATCACAATTTCAGCATAATCAAGTGAATCTATTCCGAGGTCTTTAATGAAATTCGCTTCAGGATTGATTTCAGATTCGGCAATTCCCAGTTTTTCGATGAGTATCCGGGCAACTTTTTCAGAAACATCAGTCATAGTAACTTATCAGTTTCGCAAAGGTATTAATTCCATGTCAATAAAAAGAAGCCTAGAACCGCATAAAAAATTCTGTTCCTTCTCCTACAGTTGACTTAACGGAAAGGGAACCCTGGTGCTGACGCATGATTTGGCGTGACAGACTTAAGCCTATACCCGAGCCTGTTTTTTTTGTAGTGAAGAAGGGTATAAATATTTTCTCAAGAGCTTCCGGATCTATTCCAGTGCCATTGTCTCGAACAGCCAGCACAGGACGTTGCTTATCATTTTGATAGGCTCGGATAGTTACGTGTCGTTGCTCCTGGTCATCAAAGGATTGAATAGCGTTTTTAACCAGGTTGATAAGGACCTGCTCAATTAGTCCACGGTCGGCCAGAATGATTAAATCAGGCGGGTCAATCTCAATCGTTAATTGAATAGATTTTTCGGTGAATTCTTTTTTATTGAGCATGGCGATTTCATCTAAGAGTGAGCATACCAGGAAAGTCTGAGGTTTTGGTTTTGGAATATGGGTAAGGCTCCTGAATTCTTTTACAAATTGAATGAGGTTTTCAGCAAAGTTGGCGAGGATAGCAAAGATCATAGCGATTACAGCCCACATGATGGTAAAAAAACGGGAAGCATTCAGGTAATGTTCTGGTGTTGCATTTTTATTTATTGA
>CAZCRJ010000429.1:0-3351 GCA_964501015.1 uncultured Roseivirgaceae bacterium
TTCACCATGACAACTGAACAGTTGAAAGACTTGAAGGCCAGAACAGCGGCTTTGAGGAGGTATCTTTGACTACGATCGTAAGATCATCGAAGTTACTGATGAAGAGCTGATTACTCAGCAAGCCGATTTCTGGAATAATCCCAAACAAGCTGAACTAACCTTGCAGAGCCTTCGTGCCAAGAAGGTCTGGACCGATGCGTTTTCGCGTGTTAATAAACTCATTGAAGACCTGGAGGTGCTCAATGAATTTCATGAAGCCGGGGATGTAGGGGAAGAAGAACTTGACCTGGAGTTTGCCAAAGCCGTAAAAGCGGTGGAGGAACTAGAGTTCAAGAAAATGCTTAGCGGTAAAGAAGATCAGTTAAGCGCCATTATTGAAATCAATCCTGGGGCAGGAGGTACCGAAAGTAACGACTGGGCTGAAATTCTCAACCGCATGTATATCATGTGGGGCGAAAAGAACGGCTACACGGTTTCGCAAATCGATTACCAGCCAGGTGAAGTGGCTGGAATAAAATCCGCATCACTGGAAATTGACGGTCCCTTTGCCTATGGAAAATTGAAATCCGAAATAGGAGTGCACCGGTTGGTGCGTATTTCTCCATTCGATTCCAACCAACGGAGGCATACCTCGTTTGCTTCCATCTTTGTTTATCCCAAAGTGGACGACACTATCAACATTGAGGTTAATCCGGCCGATGTGGAAATTCAAACATCCCGTTCAGGAGGTGCCGGTGGCCAGAATGTGAACAAGGTGGAAACAAAAGTACAGCTTACACACAAGCCTTCGGGTATTGTAATTGTTTGCCAGGTGGAGCGATCGCAACATGCCAACCGCGAGCGTGCCATGCAGATGTTGAAGTCCAAACTCTACCAGGCAGAACTGGATAGGCGAAATGCTGCCCGCGATAAAGTGGAGGCCGGTAAAATGCGCATTGATTTTGGTTCACAGATCCGCAACTATGTACTGCATCCCTATAAACTCGTAAAGGATGCCCGCACTGGTGTGGAGCGCACCGATGCTCAGAATGTTTTGGATGGTGACCTGGAAGATTTTATCAAGGGATTTTTGTTAAGCATGCAGGAAGAAACAGTAAAACAATAGTTATAACCCATAGCCTTCTTGTCCGGTTCAGCTAAGATTTACAATCGTCAGTTTTGGTTATTGTGCACCAGCTCGCTGCTGTTTTTTGCGAGCTTCAACATGCTCATTCCGGAATTGCCGGCTTACCTGACCAACCTGGGTGGCCCTGAATATAAAGGGCTTATCATTTCCTTGTTTACGGTTACAGCTATGTTGTCGCGTCCATTCAGCGGAAAGATGGCCGATAAGATGGGAAGGGTGCCTGTGATGATTGTCGGATCATCGGTGTGTTTCTTCAGTAGCCTGATGTATCCTGCCGTGTCTACTGTTTTTGGGTTTTTGCTGCTGCGGTTGATCCACGGTTTTTCAACAGGATTTACACCCACCGGGCAAACAACGTACCTGGCGGATATCATACCGGCCAAGAAGCGGGGTGAAGCAATGGGTATCCTCGGTACTGCCGGCACAGTAGGCATGGCAGTAGGTCCGGTAATAGGCGGGGCGGTGGCAAACAACTTTGGACTTGACCCCATGTTTTATACGTCTTCCGGATTTGCCATTGTTTCTATTCTGATTGTTTCTGGTATAAAAGAAACCTTACCACAAAAGCAGGGATTTACAACCGCGATTTTTAAAATCCATAAGCGTGACTTGTTGGAGCCGCGTGTACTGGTGACCTGCATCGTAATGCTGCTAACCGCCTACTCGTATGGTGCGGTGTTTACGGTTATACCGGATTTTGGAGAATTTGTTGGAATAAAAAATAAGGGATTGCTCTTTATGTTTTTAACTGTGGCCTCCCTATCCGTTAGGTTGATTGCCGGAAAGGCATCGGATTATTATGGCCGTAGAAAGGTGTTGATGGTATCCTCTTTTCTAGCCAGTGTTTCCATGTTGCTACTGGCCTTCGGGGCAACACCACGCGATTTAATGATTGGCGTAAGTTTATACGGACTGGCCCAGGGTATGACGTCACCCACGCTGATGGCCTGGGCTACCGACTTAAGTGATGAAAACCATAAGGGCAGGGGTATCGGCAGCCTGTATATCTTCATGGAGATGGGCATCGGCATAGGAGCGTTTGCTTCGGGATTAATTTATGCCAATGATTCATCCAATTTTTTCACTACCTTTTTTACTTGCTCCGTTTTGTGTTTAGTCGCGTTTGGGTACCTGATTTTGCACCGAATTCGAAAGGGTAAGGAAATCGTTTAATTTGCGGCTATGAAAAAAATTGCACTGGGTTTGTTTATCGCTTCGGCAAGTGGTGAACTTGTGTCCACCGTTATTGATGCGCCCACCCTTCACCTGATTTGCAAGCCTGCCTTGTTGATTACCTTACTTTTCTATTATATCGCGGTGCAACGCGAATCTGGTAAAAGGCTATCCAGGGGTATTGTTCTGGCCCTTGTTTTTTCATGGGGTGGTGATGTGCTGTTGATGAATACAGGAGAGATATATTTTATTCTTGGTTTACTCGCTTTTCTGGTGGCGCATGTGTTTTACATTTTTACGTTCCGGCAATTTCGGGATGAGGATACTACCCAGGCACTTCGGGGGTTGCACCGCATCCGGTTTGCATTTCCCATCATTCTTTTTGGTACCGGTCTGATTGTAGTTTTATATCCTAATCTTGGCGATATGCTGATGCCGGTTATGGTGTATGCCTTGGTGTTAACGCTAATGGTGCTGAATGCACTGTTCAGGTTTAAACGTACCAGTGCCGCAAGTTTCGCATTGGTTTTTGGCGGGGCTATTTTATTTATGATTTCAGATTCGCTGCTGGCCGTGAATAAATTTTTAGAACCTGTTTCATATTCCGGTTTCTGGATCATGAGCACGTATATCGGAGCGCAATTTCTGATTGTGCATGGCCTTAGTAGCATAAACACTAAGGCCACCTACTAAAAATGCCAGAAATACGTGCTGTTAGTATTACGCTCAATGAAGAACGTAATATTGTGGTGAGTGACCTGAAAAAAAGGAAGTGGTGAAGATAAGTGAAGGAGGCCGCGGTTCTCAAAGTACACATTGATGCTGGTTGACTCCATAAACAAGAATGCATACATTAAGGCCTCGTTTATGATACAATTTGCTGCTGCAATTACATCCTTTACCATGGGGTTACTTTTGTTTCCTTTGGTGATCAGTTGGATGCACAGACTGCAATTGACCGACAAGCCGAATGTCAGAAAAATTCACCACGGTGAGAAACCGTCATTTGGTGGTGTCCCAATATTTATCAGTTTTCTTTTCTCCGCTATTGT
>CAZCRJ010000430.1:0-3350 GCA_964501015.1 uncultured Roseivirgaceae bacterium
ATACTTGCAACTGCACAGAGAAATAGTATGATAATTTTTTTCATTGGAGAAACTTTTAAACTAAAAATGCCATGATTGGATCATGGCATTTTTAGATAATTCAATTTCTTATTAGTTACCAAATAATTGGAGACCAAGTGAAATCTGAAAAACATTATTCTTTATACTGAAATCATCACTAATGTTTGTTAACGTTTCTCCTGCAACATTAGCAAGCCCCAACGTATACCGTGCTGCCAAATTCAACTTGCCCAAGTTAACACCAGCGCCAATATTGAAGGAAAAATCGGTTCCGGTAACACCATCATTATCCTTAAATTCACTAGGATCAGTAGACAAAAGTAAGCCAATTTGGGGTCCTGCTTGAATATTAAATTTATTATCCGCAAAACCATACATGAACATTACAGGGACGGAAAGATAATTAAGGGTAAAATCATCTCCATCAGCATCTACTTTTAAGGAATTATAGAGCAGTTCAGGCTGAATTGAAATCGCATCGCTTAATGCAAAATTTGCATAAGCACCAACGTGAAATCCGGTTCCACTGAAAGTCTCGCTATCACCACCAGCTTCCCATTTCTGGTTAGTCAGGTTAAGGCCAGCTTTTAAGCCTCCACTCAGCTGAGCAGAAGCAGATAGTGCAACAATGCCAATCAAAAATGTGAATACTATTTTTTTCATAGTTATTTGGGTTTAATTATAAGAAATATACAGGAAGCTAAGGTTGAATACAAACGGGGCATCTTTTGATGCCCCGTCAATTACCAAAGTTGAATAATTTAAACCCTACTGAAATCTGCCATACCTGATTCTTAATGGTGTCAAAATTAGGATCATCACTTATATCGGATAGGCCAAGGTTATACCGGGCGTCAATGGATAAGCGCAAGGGAAGATCCCAACCAACCCCTAAGGCAAGACTTGTATCTGAACTTTTAAAACTGTCTTTAACATTATCCCCATCAAATTCGGCCCTTGAAAGAAAACCAAATTGAGGACCCACCTGAAGATTCAATCCCAACACAGTGTATAATTTTAAAATGATGGGTATGTTAATGTAATCAATACTACCTTCAGTATTGTTTGAATCAAATTTAATATTTGATCCCTGCTGCGAAAACAAAATCTCAGGTTGAAGACCTATATTTTTTGCTTTAAATAACACAAAGGCACCACCATGAATACCCGTTTTATTTTTCAATGAACCACTGAAATCACTGACATCCAGGTTGGCAAAATTAGGTCCCCCTTTAATCCCTATGGATATTCCCTGGGCGAAAGTCGATCCTGCACCCAGCAGAATGACTAGTACTACAAGATTAATTTTTTTCATAATGAGTGAGTTTGATTTATAACGATTGGATTTACAATTTTTATACCAAGAAATTTCTAGGGTAGGTTTTTCAATAACGCTAACGATACAGGATGGGGAAGTGTAGGCTGGATCAGGTCAGTTAATGCTGCTTCCCGCTGAATGGCCGATAGGGCATTTGGATTTCCTGCCCAGGCTCGTCTTGCTACTCCATTGTTTACATCAAAATACAACATGTTGCGCAACCGTTTATCAGCATCCTTGCTGCCATCGAGCACCAAACCAAAGCCACCATTAATTACTTCACCCCATCCTACTCCACCACCATTATGAATAGATACCCAGGTTGCTCCCCGAAAGGAATCTCCGATAACATTATGAATGGCCATATCTGCTGTAAATTTTGATCCATCATATATATTGGACGTTTCGCGATACGGGCTATCTGTTCCGGAAACATCATGATGATCTCTGCCCAGTACCACCGGACCGATGAGTCCTTTACGTACGGCATCATTAAAAGTTTCGGCAATTTTTATTCTGCCGTTGGAATCAGCATACAGTATGCGTGCCTTCGACCCAACCACCAGTTTATTTTCTTTGGCTTGCCTGATCCAATTGATATTGTCCTGAAGCTGCGGATGAATCTGTGCAGGTGCTGATAGTAATAACTCTTCTAATACCTCAAGCGCAAGTTTATCTGTATAGTCCAGGTCTTCCTGTTTCCCGGATGCACATACCCAACGAAACGGACCAAAACCAAAATCGAAACACATGGGCCCCATGATATCCTGCACATAAGACGGATACCGGAAATTTATCCCGTCACTGGCCATCACGTCAGCACCTGCCCGGGATGCTTCCAGTAAAAAAGCATTACCGTAATCAAAAAAATACGTGCCTTTGGAAGTATGGAGATTAATAGCCGCTGCCTGCCTGCGTAATGATTCCTGAACTTTTTCTTTGAACAACTCCGGATTGATTGCCAACATCTGGTTGGCTTCTTCGAATGAAATTCCTGCAGGATAATAACCACCTGCCCATGGATTATGAAGGGATGTCTGATCGGAACCCAGATCAATAAAAATCTCTTCTTCATCGAATTTCTCCCATACATCTACGATGTTGCCGGCATACGCAATCGACACCACTTGCTTTTCTGCTTTGGCCTTTCGCACAAGGTCGACCAGTTCATCTAAATCAGTGGTTACATAATCAACCCAACCTTGTTCATATCGTTTGTATGTTGCCTTATCATTTACTTCAGCAATTACGGTTATGCATCCTGCTATGTTTCCGGCTTTAGGCTGAGCGCCACTCATCCCGCCTAATCCGGAAGTAACAAAAAGTTTACCGGCTAGGCCTTCATTATGTTTCGCGATTTTTCTTCCGGCATTCAGTACAGTGATTGTAGTACCATGAACGATCCCTTGCGGGCCAATGTACATGTATGATCCTGCTGTCATCTGCCCATATTGTGTCACGCCTAGCGCATTATACCGTTCCCAGTCATCCTGCTTCGAATAATTGGGTATCATCATGCCATTCGTTATTACCACACGGGGAGCATCCTTAGAAGAAGGAAACAGACCCATGGGATGACCGGAATACATATGAAGTGTTTGCTCATCCGTCATGGTGGCCAATAGGTGCATGGTGAGCAGGTATTGCGCCCAGTTCTGAAACACCGCACCATTACCACCGTAGGTAATTAATTCATGTGGATGTTGTGCAACAGCAGGATCCAGATTATTCTGAATCATCATCATGATGGCTGCAGCATGCAGTGATGTATGCGGATACTCCTGAATTGGACGGGCATACATGGCATAGTCAGGACGAAAGCGATACATGTAAATTCGGCCGAACCGCAGCAACTCCTCATAAAACTCAGGCGCCAATACTTCATGATGGCGGGGATGGAAATACCGCAGTGCATTGTGAACGGCCAATTTCTTTTCTTCGGATGACAGAATATCCTTCCGCCTGGGTGCATGGTTAAGCGATGAATCATAAGGCTTAACCGGGGGAAGTT
>CAZCRJ010000431.1:0-831 GCA_964501015.1 uncultured Roseivirgaceae bacterium
GCCGCTGTAGAATAGCGTTCAATACTTTTTCAGGGTATCTGCGTTTACGGATAATTTCCGGAAGGTTACGGTGAAGGAAAAAATTTTGATTCTCTTCGCCCAACTGATACAATATCTTTAAAATATTTTCATCGTTGATGGTTTTCCTGATGCTTCGTTGCTTCAGGTACCTGCTGATCACACCCCTTTTAGGAGCAAAAAAAGAAGGAGAAGAAAGCGATAGTAGAGATAACCACAACGATCCAGGGGCCAGTTGGCATGGAGGGAGCAGTATAGGAAATAAATGCACCGAATACACTGGCCAGCAACAACATGATGCGTATGTTGTCAGTCCAGAAACGGGCTGCTGCTGCTGGTGTGATCAATATGGCGGCCATGAGTACAACACCTACTGCCTGAATACCAATCACTACGGCCAGTACGATTAAGGATGTCATTACCAGTTCAATTTTTTTGACCGGTATACCGATGGATACCGCATAATCTTTATCGAAGGCCAGTAATGAGAATTCTTTGAACAAGAGGAACACAACAAACAGCAGGAGTATGGCCACAACGGAGAACGCCAGTAAGTCGCTGCCCACCAGGGATGCAGCTTTTCCGAAAAGAAAATGATCCAGACCGGATTGTGCTGCATTGCCGCTCTTTTGAATAACCGTAAGCATCAGAATACCAATTCCAAAAAACACGGAGAGGATCAGGCCAATGGCTGTGTCTTCCTTGATGCGTGTTTTGGCTGTAATGAATTCTATTAAAACAAGAGAAATCCACCCGGTAATGAATGCACCAATGATTAAGGCCAGTGGGTTTTTTGTTCCGGCCAGGATGAAT
>CAZCRJ010000431.1:877-3346 GCA_964501015.1 uncultured Roseivirgaceae bacterium
CCAAGACAGATTCCAGGTAACACAGCATGCGCAATGGCATCGCCCACCAGCGATTTTTTATTTAAAAAAGTGAAGGTTCCCACCAGGGCAGAACTTGCGGTAAGTAGCACCGTACCCAACGCAACATAAATAACATTCGGATCGGAGAAGGAGAGGAACTCGAAAAGCGAATTCATACCGTGGTAGTATTTTCTTCCCTACTTGGATAATTTTCCCTACGGATAAGGTCTGCCACATCAGCCATCAGCGTAAGCTTGCCACCATACGTTGCTTGCAGATTTGCAGTTGTAAACGTGGTAACAGTTGGACCTGAGGCGACAAGGCGCGTGTTCAGCAGAATAACCCAATCAAAATATTGCCGTACAGATTGCAGGTCGTGATGCACCACAATCACCGTTTTATTCTGAGCGGTCATGGAGCGGAGCAGGGTAACAATGGCTTTTTCGGTGGCTGCGTCAACACCGGCAAATGGTTCATCCATAAAATAAAGATCTGCCTGCTGTGCCAGTGCACGTGCCAGGAAGGTACGTTGCTGTTGACCGCCAGACAGCTGCGATATCTGCCGGTTAGCATACGCCTCCATTCCTACCTTCTTCAGACAATCACGAGCCACATCGCGGTCGGCTTTACGAGGCCTTCTGAACATACCAACTTTCGAATAGCGGCCCATCAATACAACATCCAGTACGGAAGCAGGAAAATCCCAGTCGATTGATTCGCGCTGGGGCACGTAGCTAACTTTCGAGCGCACATCATCCAGCGATTGATCGAATATTTTGATGTATCCGCTACTGAGCGGCAAGATGCCCATCATGGCCTTAATAAGCGTTGATTTACCAGCACCGTTTGGTCCGATGATACCGATAAGCTTGCCCTGTGGAAGCATTAGGTCAACATTCCAGAGCACAGGCTTTTTATCAAACGCAACAGTAAGGTCGTGCACTTCCAAAGCAGGTATTAGTTCTTGATTAGTACTATCCATTTGAATATCATTTAAGAGCATTGACAATTGTTGTTACGTTAGCATCCACCATACCGATATAGGTTCCCGCTTTTATTCCGGCTGTTCCCATGGCATCGGAGTAGAGACTTCCGCCTATTTTTACCTGCCACCCTTTTTGCTGGCAGCCCTGCACTACGGCTTCAATGGATCGTTCCGATACGGAGGTTTCAACAAAAATGGCTTTGATTTTTCGTTCAATGATATAATTCACGAGGTCGGTAACGTCCCGTAAACCAAATTCAGAAACCGTAGAAATTCCTTGCAACCCACGTACTTCGATGGAATAGGCATCACCAAAATATCCGAAGGCATCGTGCGCAGTGATCATCACCCGCTGTTCTTCCGGAATTTCAAGAATACGTTTTTGTACAGCCAGGTGAAGGGAATCGAGTTGGGAAAGGTACCGGTCTGCGGAGGTGTTGAATTCGATAGTATTGGAATCGTCATAGTCAATCAGTGTATCACGTATTTTCTTTACAGCTTCCTTCCAGAGCGAAACATCAAACCAGATGTGTGGATCGTGTGTTCCCTGAAATCCGGGAACGTCCCGTAACAAACTGTTGGAGATATCAGCCGATACAGCAATAACCGTTTTTGTACGCGATAGCTTTTCAAGTACTTCGCCCAGTTTGCCTTCCAGGTGCAGCCCGTTATAAAAGATAATGTCGGCAGACGTTAGTTTTTTCAAATCGCCTTGCGTGGCTTTATACAAATGCGGATCAACTCCCGGGCCCATCAACGCAACCACATCGGCTTTATCGCCTGCAACATGTTCAACGGCATCGTAAATCATACCGGTGGTGGTAACGATTTTTAGCTTACCATCATCGTCAGTGGAAGATGATTTGCAAAATGTAAAAAGTATCGACAGTAAAAGTGCCCATACGATGCGGTGTAAAAAGTTAGTGTTACGGAAAGTAGTATAAGAAGCAATCATCGATTATTCGGTTATCAAAATATTTTCACTGGCATCTTTTGAAATGTATATTTTTTTCTTGCCGTCAATCAGGATTTCCAGTGATCCATCAAAGTCAATTTTTTCAAGTACCTGAATGCTGGCCCCGATGTACACGCCAATCTTGTTGAGGTATTGTAAAAAAGAAGGAGTGCTGTTTTTTACAGCGCGGGCAATTGATTTTTTTCCGGTGGATTCCGAAAGGGGAATTTGACGCGCTATGGTAAATTTTCCATGCTTATCCGGAATCGGATGACCATGTGGATCTGCCGCGGGAAAACCCAGGAATTCATCAAGTTTTTCAATGAGCAGGGGGGATTGTATATGCTCCAGTTGTTCCGCAACATCGTGCACTTCATCCCAGTGAAAACCAAGTTTATCCACCAGAAAGGTTTCCCATAACCTGTGTTTTCGGATGATACCCAATGCCGCTGATTTTCCTTGTTTGGTCACGTTAACACCATAATAACGTTCGTAGGTAATCAGGTCTTTTGCAGCCAGACGTTTAACC
>CAZCRJ010000432.1:0-3346 GCA_964501015.1 uncultured Roseivirgaceae bacterium
GGGCTATATGGATGGGCTCCGAAGGCTGGACACCAAATGGTGAAGGCGTAGCCCTAAAACTCGATAAACCTCTGGAGAGTGGAAAAACATATAACTATACGCTCACCTATGCCAGTGATGGAGTTGGTGCGAATGGTGCTTTTTCTCCTATCGTTTACACACATTCAGGCCCCGTAGACCAAAGGTCTGTTTTCAGAACTGCTTATAAAATTGGCCGGTTACCTGAAACCGATGGATGGTCAACGTTTACACTTACCTTTACCGCGGTTAACCAGCAAAACGGACATATCTGGCTAATCTTTCATGCTGTTGAAAGTTCAGGAATGCTTTTATCTGACTGTGAGGTTGAACCTTTTAGTGAGGATTTTCTTGAGGCAGACCCTGTATTTTGTGAAGGCGATTCCATTACTTTAACAGCGCCTCTCGGAAAGTATTTTAAATATCAATGGAGTACAGGTGAAAGAAGTCGTACGCTTATTGTAAAGGAAGCAGGAACGTATTCGGTTTTAGTCTCCTATCATGGATGTTATGCCGAGGATGAAATTACGCTGGAAACTAAAGACTGCGAAGTACGTTTGGTAATGCCCAATATTTTTACTCCGAACCAGGATGACTTCAATCCCAGGTTTGTTCCAAAGGAACACAACTACATCGAGCATGGTAACGTCCGGATTTTTAACCGGTGGGGAAATGAGAATATTCAAATTGATTTGTTTACAGGGTGGGACGGCCGGATTGGTAATACTGAAGCTTCAGCAGGTGTTTACTATTACGAAGTTCTATTTACGGACCGAAATGGAGAACGCCACACCAGGCGAGGCCCGGTTACTTTAGCGCGGTAGGTTTCCTGGATTTCTTAGTCACATAGTTAAACCCAACCCGAAGATTAATTTTAGACATGCCCGGCAGATGACCATCGTATTCTATCCTATACAGGGCCAACAATGTGCCATTGATTTTTCTTGAAATGGGGTATTGCTTGCCTAATCCGAAATGGCTTGCATATACATTTTGTTGAAAGTTTGTTTCGGCTGGAGGCTTTACTCTTTCGGCCAGACGAAGGGTTTCGAATTCACCGTGCAGGTAAAACCCTTTTATGGCCTTAAAGGAAATGTAGTTCCTGAAACCAAATATGCCTTCGCTCCTCACAAAGGAAGAATATCTTTCATTAAAACCTGTGCGGTACACGGCTCCCAGTCCGACTGTCCAACGCTCGGCAAGCCGGTACCCGAGGTGTGGCGAAAAGTCCATGGAAAAGGCACTGGTGTTGTAGGCCTGCAAGGAAATACCCGGAATGAGGCGTTCATAAAATGGTTTGTCCTTGATTTCATTGGTACGCTTCACGGGCATGTCTTTAAAGCTTTGAACAACCGGATTAAGCTTTTGCGCTTTTGCAATATTGGCCTGGGCTTCCTTGAACACTGCCGAATTTTTGTTAAGAAGGTCGTTAGCTACATTTTCCCGCTTGCGCTTGATTTCTTCCTGGAGTAGTTTTTTATCCTGGTAACGCTGCAATAAGGCCTCATGTTTAGCCTTTTGGCTGGCCAGTTTTTTGGCATTTTCATCCAGAAATTTCACCTCGTCCACTTCCAAAACTTTTTTCTCCACTTGCTCCGGTAAATCTTTTACTTCATCAATTTTCCCATCTTTCAGGTTAATCAGGTCTGTTTCGTATTCCTCGGCCTTGGCAAGCGCACCATCGACTTTATCAATTTCCTGCGAGACTTTTTTTAACTGATCGAACTCTTCGGGAACATTTATTTCTTTCATTCCTGCAATGTCAGGCAAGGTTAACTTTTCAGATACACCTGCAAGGTCTTCCAAACCAACCGCTTCAGGGAGTTTTAGATTGTCCGATGAAATTTTGGTGTTCAGGTCAGGTACCTCCGGAAGGGTTGGCACCTGCGGAACAGAAGCTTCCGGAATATCCAGGTCATTTTTCAGTACGCTTTCTAATTCATTATCTATGGCCGCTGCTTTTGTTTCCACCTTATCTTGAAGGTCAGTAAGTTTCTGTTCTACTTGTTGCGCTATGCTGTCAGGCTTTTCCTTTAGTTGGGATTCCAAATCGGTTGCCTCTTTATTAATGCTTTGCATCAGCGAACCCTGAGTCTGTTCCAGACTATCGACAAGTCTATTTTCTTCTGTCCGCAAGGTCTTTACCATAGTCAAAACAGAATCCTGAACTTGTACGGTGATCGTTTTAATGGTGTCTGCGTTTTCCACATTCGGAAGAGTCAGGCTATCTGCAAACACCAGGGTCTTATTTTTCAGGGTATCTGTTTTTCTCAAAGAAACCTTTTGCTTTTTTAGCACGGTACGCCATTTCGCGATGACACCTTTTTTAACCTGGACAGAATCCTGTTGGGCCAATACGAGTGTATTGAAACCAAGAAGCACGAGTAGCAGGATAATTGATTTAGGTATCATTTTCTGTGATCGGGTGTTTGGCTATTCCCTGATTTACTCACTGGCTTTTTTATTGTACGCTTCAAGGGCTGGTAACAGTTTCTTTTTTTCAATCAGCTTGAATATTTTCGGATCATCTTCCATGATGGCCAGCAAATTATTTTTGGTTAGGGGAAGAATGGGGCCTTCATCTCCATCCTGGATGGCGATTACATACGTGTACCCTTCTTCGGCCAGGTAGGAATAGGCGTTTATTTTGCCGGTAACGGATTTAAATAACCAACAGCTGTCAGCCGGCAATCCGGAAAGCTTTTTACCCGATAAGGTTATCCGGTAAATTTCTTTTGTGTAGGCCGGGGTAAGGGTAAGTTTGCCGCTGGCTGCCTTTACCTGGATGGTGTGTTTCTTCGATTTGATGTTAATCCTGGTTTTGCTTTCCAAGGCGCTATCGGCATCCAGCACCACCATAAAGGTATATTTGTTGCTCACCGCACCCGCTTGCCCGTAGTACATGGGCATGTACTGGTATGAGGTAGTGGTTACCTTACCATAGGGCGTATTGATGGTATTGGTTTGGGGAATGTACATTTGCGCCTGCAGCGAAAGGGAAAACCACATAAGAAAGATTGTATAGATTTGGTTAGGCATGTTTATTTTCCATAATAATATTGAACACCCTATTTAATTCATATCTGTTACTACCGGCAACAGCAGAGGAACGACTAATTAATAAATATTGAATTGATGTATTCCAATACTCCAATGCTATCTTTAGCGATACCAATATGCCTTCCCCTAAAACACTCATTATAAAAAGACAATATAGGATCCACATTTGTTGATTCTATTACTTCGAAGCAAAGAATTCTTCCGTTATTAAATATAATTCTGCACTCATAAATATTTGAGGCTAAAACCCGAAAATCCAATTTTTGAA
>CAZCRJ010000433.1:0-1701 GCA_964501015.1 uncultured Roseivirgaceae bacterium
AGCCAGACCTTGCATAAGAGCACTTGCGCCTAAACGGTTTGCACCATGATCGGAGAAATTAGCTTCACCCAATGCATATAATCCCGGTACAGTGGTCATCAGATTATAGTCAACCCATAAACCTCCCATAGTGTAATGCACGGCTGGGAAGATCATCATTGGAGATTCATATGGATTATCGCCAGTGATTTGCTGATACATATCAAACAAGTTTCCATATTTCGCTTCAATGGTTTTTTGTCCATCGCGTTTAATGGCATCAGAAAAATCAAGAAATACTGCCAATCCTGTAGGTCCAACTCCCCTGCCTTCATCACATACCATTTTTGCATTACGTGAGGCCACATCACGGGGTACAAGATTTCCAAAGGATGGATACCGTCTTTCCAGGAAATAATCACGCTCAGATTCAGGAAGATTAACGGCATCTTTGGCCTTTAAACCGGGCATAGCTTTTTTTGGAACCCATACCCGTCCATCATTGCGTAATGATTCTGACATCAGGGTTAACTTTGATTGATGATCTCCTGACACCGGAATACAGGTTGGGTGTATCTGTGTATAGCATGGGTTGCCAAACAAGGCTCCCTTTTTATGTGCGCGCCAGGCAGCGGTTACATTAGATCCCTTGGCATTGGTGGAAAGGTAAAATACATTACCATATCCACCTGTACATAACAATACTGCATGAGCACTATGGGCTTCAATTTTACCAGTGAGTAAATCGCGTGTAATGATTCCCCGAGCCTTACCATCCACCAGTACAATATCCAACATCTCTGTTCGGTTGTACATTTTAACTTTTCCATTAGCAATCTGACGGTTCATAGCCGAGTATGCCCCTAGTAATAATTGTTGTCCGGTTTGCCCGCGGGCATAAAACGTTCTCGATACCTGTGCTCCACCAAAGGATCGGTTGGCAAGCAGTCCACCATATTCACGCGCAAATGGAACACCTTGTGCCACACACTGGTCGATAATACTCACACTCACTTCTGCGAGCCGGTAAACATTGCCTTCACGGGCACGGTAGTCGCCACCCTTTATAGTGTCGTAGAAAAGTCGATGAATGCTATCTCCATCATTTTGATAATTCTTCGCAGCATTTATACCTCCTTGGGCTGCAATACTGTGGGCTCTGCGTGGACTATCCTGAAAGCAAAATGCTTTTACATTATATCCCAGTTCAGCCAACGATGCTGCAGCAGATGCACCTGCCAAACCAGTACCCACAACGATTACATCGTATTTTCTTTTATTGGCAGGATTTACCAGTTTGAGATTGAATTTATGCTTTGTCCACTTCTCAGCGAGTGGTCCTTCAGGAATTTTTGAATCTAACTTCATATCAGGAATGATGGTCGTTTAGGAATTACAAATCAAAAAACATGGCGATTGGAATCCATGCGAATAAAGCCGGAACTAGTATCGCAAAGGCCCTACCAACGAAACTAATAACAGCGTTGTACTTGAGATGGTTTAAACCCAGCGTTTGAAAAGCACTTTCAAAGCCATGCCACAGGTGAAAGCCAAGTGCGCCCATACAAAAAACATATAGGCCTACATACCATGATTTTGAAAACCAGACATTTACCAGCGCTGCCAGATCACGAACTTCGTGGCCATCATAGTTTACCGTACTGATACTTCCAAAGTGCATCGCTGCCCAAAAGTCTTTTAAGTGAATAACGAGAAATATCA
>CAZCRJ010000433.1:1711-3339 GCA_964501015.1 uncultured Roseivirgaceae bacterium
TAGCGTACCCAGTATTCCCATGTTACGCGAAGCCCAGATGGATGAAGTTGATGTCACTTTTGCATAGCCCTGTGGACCCCTGGCCTTTCTGTTCTGGATGGCAAGTACCAGTGCCCATACAGCGTGCAGAAAGATAAAGGCAAAATTACCTTTTGACACAAATTGGATCAGTGAATTTGTACTCATAAACTCAGCATATACATTGAAGGACTTTCCTCCATCATCGTTCAGCAACTGAAGGTTACCTGCCAAGTGAACTGCCAAAAATAAAATGAGAAAAATGCCCGTAAGGGCCATGAAGAGTTTCTTACCCAGCGAACTGGATAAGAATTTTGTAAACCAGGTCATAGATAGTTTTCTAATTTATGCTAATCGCATAAAAATACTTCCCGAAGCAATACCAAACAACGTGTATCTACTTAAAAGAGCTTCACTTTTTGTGGGAAAGGGTTATCCCTTATAACAATTCATAGGCGATGAAGAGAATGCTGATCACTAAAAGCATGACCAGCAAAAACCATTCGCGCCTGGCAAGTTCTACTATTTTATTAAAAGACTTTTTCATGGCTCACAAGTTTATAGTTGCCCTAGTCTCCAAATACATACCTAATACTTTAGTAATTGATTATCAAGTCTTTAACTTATTACAGATGGAATTAAATTCCCCATATGGTATTTATTTCCCGTAATGGGAATGGTTTTAGTTTAGTAAAGACCTTACTTTTACACATTTACACTACCACTACGAACTGAGCGATGTACCTGATTTTTGACACGGAAACCACTGGTGTTCCCCATAATAAATCTGCCCCCATTACAGACCTTGATAATTGGCCCAGACTCGTACAGATTGCCTGGCAGGTACATGATCAAACAGGGAAATTATTGTCGCGACAAAATGACCTGATCAAACCAGAAGGATTTAACATTCCATACAAGGCAGAACAAATCCATGGAATATCCACACAACGTGCACTTGATGAAGGACATGATCTGCTTACTATTCTAAATACCTTCCTGGATGATCTTACCAACACAAATGTATTGGTAGGTCATAATATAGAATTCGACATCAATATTATAGGCGCAGAGTTGATCAGGACTAAAATAAACCCTGATCCACTGCTCAACAGCACTAAAATTGATACTGGTTTGGTATCCGTTGATTTCTGCCAGCTAACCGGTGGGATTGGTGGCCGGTTAAAAATGCCAAGACTAGTAGAACTTCATGAAAAGCTTTTTGGAAAAGATTTTGGCGATGCACACGATGCAGCCTACGATGTTGCCGCAACTGCGCGATGCTTTTTTGGGCAGATTCAACAAAAGGTAGTTAAGCCATTTGATTCGACTCCCCTGATCGATATTATCTATGAAGAGCCTGATCTAGATGCGGCCAATTTCGCAAAACGAAAAAAGAAAAAAGATGCTGGATACAAACTGGAGGATGAACCGAGTGAAGCCATCGAGGGCCAGTTCTGTCACCTGCATGTACACTCTCAGTATTCTGTATTACAGGCAACACCGGAAATCAAGGCTTTAGTAACAAAAGCCAAAGCATTGCATATGCCGGCAGTAGCCATTACCGACTTTGCCAACATGTTTGGTGCCTTTAAATTTGTAAGGGAAGC
>CAZCRJ010000434.1:0-347 GCA_964501015.1 uncultured Roseivirgaceae bacterium
ATTCAGCTAATTGATGTGCGGGAAGGATATGAACGTCACCAGGCGCATATTGGTGGCGACCACATACCCATGGCACAAGTTCCCCTTCAGGTAACTCAAATCGAAACCGATAAAAAAGTAATCGTGTATTGCCGCAGCGGAGTAAGGAGTGCTAATATAATTCAATGGCTGGAGCATGAACACGGGCTAACCAATTTGTACAACCTTAAAGGAGGAATCCTTGCCTGGAAGAGTGAAATAGACCCTTCGGTAAACGCCTTCTAACTGTATTTCTTTGTTGGCCACAGAATACTTCCGCCAATCATGGTAATCAGCGGGCCAATGAAACCCGCAATCCCCGCCACAAT
>CAZCRJ010000434.1:357-3334 GCA_964501015.1 uncultured Roseivirgaceae bacterium
AGACTAACCCCGACTGCAGGCACCAAAGACGGTATTTCTATTGGATAAAATTCAAAATACAGCCAGGAGAGTATACCACAGATCATAGACAAAATTGCACCAGCCGCGCTGCTGTTCTTCCAATACATTCCAAGTGTCATGGGGACAAAGAGCGATACTAGGCTTAGTATTGAAGCTCCCCCTACTAATTCATAAATATTCGTTTTCACACACGCCATTAAAGTGGCGATAATACTGATCCCCAAAAGTGAAAAGCGTGTCAATAATAAAAAATGGTTATCAGTAGGTTTATTCTTCATCAAGGGCTTAACAATATTTTCAGTGAAGACAGCTGCCGGAGCCAGCAACGATGAACTTGTAGTACTCATTATTGCAGAAAGCAGCGAACCGAAAAAGAGAATCTGAATGGGCATGGAGGTGTGCAGCAGTACCATATTCGGTAAGGTGAGTTGTGTATCCCCACCTATCTGATCGGGATATAAAATTTTAACACACAAACTTATAAACAATGGAAGCAATGCAATAGTAAGGTAAAATCCTGCTGCGTAATAACATGAACGAACAGCAACATTGGAAGAGCCTGATGACATTACACGCTGAAATACATCCTGAGATGGTATTGATCCCAGTCCCAGAATGGACCACGCAGCCAAATAAGTTATAATGGACACAGAATCAAATTCCGGCAGAAATTTAAAATTTTCTGGAGGTGAAGCCTGCAAAACACTCCACGCACCACCTGCTTTTTCTGCTAGCACGAAAGCCAGCACTCCCAGTCCAACTACAATAATTATGCTTTGAATAAAATCCGTGACCGAAATAGCCCACATCCCACCGAAGAAGGTATAGGCTGTAACAACAACTGCGCTGGCGACTATTCCCTGCCACACGGGTATGTCAATCACCACATTTAATATTAATCCAAGCGCCACTAACTGACCAGCGATATACCCGAAATAGGAAGGCACCATAAACACACTTGAAATCAATTCAGCTCTTGGGCCGAATCGTACACGAAAGAAATCCCCTAACGTTAGCAGGTTCATAGCATAAAGCTTCCGGGCGAAAAAAAGACCAAAGAGCAGCAAGCAAAGAGCTGCTCCGAAGGGATCCTCAATTACAGCATAAAGCCCTCCCTTCAGAAACTCAGAAGATGCTCCAAATACAGTTTCAGAACCAAACCAGGTAGCAAATAAGGCAGAAGTACTCAATACGATCGGGAGACTTCTGCCCGCAAGCATAAAATCACTGGAAGTTTTAACCCTGCGCGAAGCCCATAATCCAATGAAGACGGTGAGCACCAGGTATACTAAAATTGAAGTGAGCAGCAATTTTCCTTGGCAGTGTTAAATTCTGCTAAAGATTACTTTTTTCTGCTTAATTGAAAAGTGCGGGCAATGTTAAAACCAAAATGAATATCGCCATCCCAGAAATTCCCGGTAGTCTCTGTTACCACAGCCCTTTCAATAAGTCCAAGTGAATTGGTGAATACCAGTTGGAACACATGACCCCCTGTGTCAATATCTAATCCAAAACCAATGGCATCATAGCGATAATATTCTGGTAGACTATTCGGCTTGGCATTTAATCGATACATGTATTCACTTGTAATGGCTAAGCTTCGGGTAATTCTATATCTTCCGGCAATTCCTAATGCAAAGTCAGTATTGTTTTCATACGATTGGTTAACGGTGTTTCTATGCACCATTAGTGGATTTATCTGGATCGCCAAATTTTTAGTAAACTTCCGTGCAAGTAGGAATTGGGCAACATATGCAATCCTATCATTCGTTGTAATGGGCGTTGCGCTATCCGCTGACCTGGGTGAGGTTTTATATACTATCGTACCCAAGGTTGTAATGGTGAAAGGAACTTTACTTTCTGTTTGTCCTATTATTTTATACCGTAAATATGCATCAAAAGACTTATCTACTGAGGTTCTACCTATTCCCACGCCTACCCGATCTGTCATTCCATATTCAAGTCCAAGGCGTACAAAAGCATCATCAAGTCCCCACAACGTATATGGGCCTTCATTGATTCGCCCAAATCTGTGTGAAAAAAGGAACTCTAAAGATCCTCCGGGTTTAGATTCCACAGATTGACAATTAATCACACGAGTACCTTTAAAGGTACCCAGAATAACCTGCTCAAAGGCTTCGCCAGACAATTCCTGTAGCAAGTCATCTTGAGCGTGCAATACATTACCCATTAATAAAACAATTACCAGTACATTAAAAGATTTCATGAGGTTATTGTTGGATGTATTTAAGGTTCACCGTTACCTCAATCTCTTCAGCAACATTCTGCCATAATAATTGAGGTATTTTTATTTTATAATCAGCCAGCTTAATCTTGAAAACTGAGTTCATTAAAATTGCACCTTGTTTAGCTTCAACTTTTCCAGGTATAGCCACAAATTGTGTTACTCCATGTATCGTAAGTTTACCAACAGCTTTAACTTTTTGCTCGCCCATGGTACTCATCTGAAAGTTCTCCAATTTTCCTTCAAAAGTTGACCTGGGAAACTTATCCGACTCCATATATTTTTCATTAAAGTGCTGCTGCATTAATTTTTTCTCAAACTCAAACTGATTAATCGGTACAGAAAATGCGATTTTGTTGGAAGTGATTTCGAAAAGACTCCTTACACTGGTATTTCTGGCCATGATATTCTCCAAGGCCGCCTCTGAAAAAAAGGTAATGACACCTTCCTTCAATATATATTTCTGTGCCAGGCCAGAATTGAAGACCATTAAAAGACCGAGCAGGGAAAATAGTTTACGCATTATACTACTTCGAAACTTTAATTGTTTTGAGCGCCATCATCAACCCAACATGCAATTAAATCGCGGAGGTTCTGCGACAGTCCTCCTGTGCTGACCTGGTCAGCAGGCATAGTACCATTGCCTGTGCGCAGTTTAATCGCCTGTGCATTTGCCTGAACGGTGCTGAAATTATTCCAATTTGGCAGCGT
>CAZCRJ010000435.1:0-3330 GCA_964501015.1 uncultured Roseivirgaceae bacterium
CAGTTATTATCGATGGAGTTGGACCGGATGAAATTATCCTATACCGAAACGACTTTCGCTTTTCAGCAGAAGCAAAACGAAATTGAATCTATCCGAAACAAGTTCATTGCCCAACTTACCGACCTGAAAGCGGAGTGGTTAAAAAAACTTCAGGAGCTAAACCAGACAAAAAACCAGCTTGAAAATAATTTTGCCGGCATGCCCGATAAAACCACACAATTCAGCAAGAAGCAACGCTTTTATAAACTCTATGAAGAGTTTTACCTCACCCTGTTGCAAAGCCGGTCGCAATTTGAAATTGCCCAGGCCGGAAGCACCCCAGATTTTAAAATACTGTCAACAGCAAATTTTCCATCAACCCCCATATCACCCAACAAACCCATGATTTATGGTATCGGGTTTGTTGCCGGCCTTGTACTCAACATCTTCTTCATCGGAATACTTTACCTGACCAATACCAAAATCACCAGTCAGGCAGAACTTGAACGGATGAGCAA
The DNA here is from genome assembly GCA_964501015.1 of uncultured Roseivirgaceae bacterium. Lineage (GTDB taxonomy): Bacteria > Bacteroidota > Bacteroidia > Cytophagales > Cyclobacteriaceae > UBA2336. Next base: position 498 of record CAZCRJ010000435.1, read on the forward strand.
CATCCCCTTGTTGGGTGTTGTGCCTGCTTTACGCGATGCCAGTGGTGATGCCTTGTACGTGGTGAGTCATCCGAAGTCGATGGTTAGTGAAGCATTACGGACGTTGCGTACCAACCTTGACTTTTTCAAGACCGATTTGCCGCAGAAAGTAATTGCCATATCGTCCACCATTTCAGGTGAAGGAAAATCATTTATTGCGATCAACCTTGGTGGTGTTATGGCATTATCGCATAAAAAAGTAGTGCTGCTTGACCTGGATATGCGAAAGAAAAAAACCAATTCCATCAGCAAGGATACCGATACATCAAAAGGTGTAAGCACAATACTCATCCGCAAAAATTCCTGGCGTGAGTGTGTTGTAAAATCGGCTTTACCCAATTTTGATTTCATTCCATCCGGACCGCACCCACCCAATCCATCGGAACTATTGCTTAACGGAGAATTCAATCAGTTGCTTTCAGAACTTAAGCAACACTATGATTATATTTTAATGGACACGCCTCCGGTTGGTGTAGTTACGGATGGAATCATGGCTATGAAACAAGCGGATATTTGTATTTATATTGTCCGGGCCAATTATTCTAAAAAAGAATACATCAGGCACCTGCACCGTATTATCCGAATTAATAAATTTCAACACATTACCACCTTGCTCAATGCCCTTCCGGCTACCTCGGAAACAGCATACGGGTATGGGTATTATGAAGAAGAACAGAAGTCATGGAGTCAATCAATGTTTAAGCGAAGTGTTTAACTGGTTTAAAAAAGAACAACCAAAGCATATGAGCAACCCGCTCATGATTGATGTGCACTCGCATTTGCTGTCGGGTATAGATGATGGCGTGCAAAGCCTTGAAGAAGCAGAGGAAATCATTCGGATTTTTTTAGCGTTGGGATATAAAAAAATCATTACCACTCCGCACATCATGAGTGATGCGTATCGAAATACACCCACCATTATCAAATCCAAACTGGCGGAACTTCAGGCTCACCTGCGGAAAAAAGAAATGGACATAATTGTGGACGCTGCGGCTGAATATTATCTGGATGAAGAACTGGTTAGAAAAGTTGAAAATGACGAGCCCCTGCTTACGTTTGGAAAAGACTATATTCTCTTCGAAACGAATTTTATGAATGAACCCCTTCAGCTTAAAGAATTTATTTTTCTGCTCGTAACAAAAGGGTACACGCCCGTGCTGGCGCATCCTGAGCGCTACCTCTACCTCCAGAATGACGAGACCAAACAAGAAGACCTGCTTGACCGGGGCGTTTTGTTTCAACTCAATACCTCCGCGTTAACCGGATATTATTCAAAAGGGGCGCAACAAACGGCCCATAAGCTGATTGATCGGGGGTGGATTCATTTTCTTGGCAGTGATTGTCATTCCCTTCAACACATTCGCTTATTGGAACAAACACAAGCTAACCGATACTTTCATAAAGCGTTATCTTTACCGCTATTGAACAATACGCTATAATTCATGATCGCAGTAACAGGCGCCAACGGTTTGCTCGGCAGTTTCATTGTCAGAAAATTACTTGAAACACAAACACCCTTTGTGGCACTTAAACGTACCGAAAGTGACACTGCCCTGTTGGCCGATATTAACCCATACATTACCTGGCGCGATGCCGATATTCTCGATCCGGTTTCACTTCAGGAAGCATTGGATGGTATAACGGGAGTTATTCATACGGCAGCATTAGTCTCCTTTACTCCGCGGGATTCGAAAAAACTGTTTGCGGTTAATGTGGACGGCACAAAGAATGTAATAGATGCTTGCCTGGTCAAGGGTGTGGAGCGCGTATTGCACGTTAGTTCAGTTGCTGCGCTGGGCAGGCAAAAAAATCAATCGGTAGTCACGGAGAAAAATCAATGGATTGACAGTTCACTGAACACACACTATGGTGAAACAAAATACAAAGCAGAGTTGGAAGTTTTTCGCGGACAAGAAGAAGGACTGAACACCCTTATCGTAAATCCTTCAGTAATTTTAGCCCGGGGCAATTGGCTGAAGAGCAGCGCACGATTATTTAATTATGCCTGGAAAGAACGACCATTTTATACCGGAGGTTCCTTCAATTACGTGGATGTACGCGATGTCACCAACCTGATTTATTCCCTCTATCACTCCGCGTATTCCGGAGAACGTTTTATCCTGAATGGCGGAACGGTGCCGATTAAAAAATTTTTCGATGCTGCAGCAACACTATTCAATAAGAAAGGTCCTGGAATTAAAGTGTCCAAAAGTATATTAACAGTGGTAGCAGGGTTGGAATCAGCCCGTTCCCTGATTTTCGGAACAGAACCCCTGATAACGCGTGAAACTGCACGTTTGGCGGATACGCACTTCATTTTCGACAACCAGAAAGTTATTAACGCGATGGAATATCCCTTTCGCCCGTTAGAGGACACCTTGCACTGGTGCACGGAATTTTATAGAAAACAAATGGAATTAAAAAATGGAATTTGATCGTAGCTTTGGGGAATATTTTTAGCTACCTTAGGATAACCCAATACGCACATGGCGAAAGAATTCCGTAAACGAGAAGATGAGGGTAATGAGCTGATCAAGCGATTTGAAGATCTCCTGAGGAAAAAGAAATCTGAATTTTTTGACCTTGATGCCTACGAAGAAATAATCGACTACTACCTGCTTCGCACAAAATATTCCAAAGCATTGCAAGCCGTTAATCTGGCCATCAATCAATATCCTTTTTCGATTGAGCTGATTGTAATCAAAGCGCAAACACTCTCTCACCTTGAAGAATATGATGCAGCGCTAGAATTACTGGATCAGGCTGAAAATCTTCAACCCAACGATTCTGAAAT
>CAZCRJ010000436.1:0-3311 GCA_964501015.1 uncultured Roseivirgaceae bacterium
GTTTGTAACCACCCGAATTCATTCAAATGGCTGTCAACGCCACTGCCCTGAACAATACCCCGGAGGTTAAAATCAGTCTGCCCATGACGGACAATGTATATTTTTTTCGTGTTCAATTTTGCGCTAATTTGGCCTCGATTTTAACCCTTTTGACAACTATTGCCCGCAGAACGCTTTGGCAGGCAGGCGCAAAAATATAAAAAGTAAGCAGCTAACCCTATATCTTCAGTAATGCCGCTATTCAATCCCGATTTAACCCTTGAAACACTCAACAGGATGTCTGCCAACACCATGGTGGAGCATTTGGGCATTGAATTTACTGCCATTGGTGAGGATTATATTGAAGCAACAATGCCGGTAGATCACCGAACACATCAGCCCATGGGATTGTTACATGGAGGAGCTTCTGTGGTGCTGGCAGAAACCCTTGGAAGTGTAGCTGCCTACAATTGTGTGGATACTGGAAATCAATATTGTGTTGGCCTGGACATCAACGCCAATCATATAAAAAGTGTACGTAGTGGCATTGTAACCGGAAGAACAAGACCTATACACATCGGTAAACGAACACAGGTATGGGAAATTCACATCACCAATGAGCAAAAGGAATTGGTTTGCATCAGCAGGTTAACCTTGGCAGTGATTGATAAGCGATAATATGGAGACACAGTCGAAAATCAGGATACCCCGACAACAACAGGATAGTTCAGAACGAAATATGCTGAATCACCTTATTGGATTAGCGCTTGACCGCTGCTATAGCCTTGCCGTATGGCGGTTACCCGATGAAAATTTTACGCATGCTATTCTGTCCTATACCGTTGAATCCGTTACGCTGGATAATCCTTTTGAAGAGTTGCCGTTTGGATTTATGTTTTATCCCTTCAGCACGAAAAAACCCGGTGTCTTTCTGAAAGCCGATCAGCATTTTTGTTTTTCCGATGGACAACTTTGCGAAGGACCATCGCCTGTACCCTCTGAATCAATTTCCTGGTACCAGGATACCATACGGGATAATGCTTCCCTCCCTCCTGCCCGAATTCGAAAACCACTTACCGAGCCTCCACCTGCAAAGAATCAATCCGACTTTGAAGATCTAGTGCTTATCTGTATCGAGCACATCCAGCGAGGTGAGTTTGAGAAGATTGTTCCGTCACGCACCAAAACCATCACGCTCAGGGAAAATTTTGATGTGATCGAAGCCTTTCAAAAGCTGCGCCATACCTATCAAAATGCCCTCGTATCTTTTGTTCATATACCCGAACATGGCAGTTGGCTTGGCGCCACCCCGGAAGTATTGGTAAGCATTGAAGAAAAAGCCACATTCAAAACAGTAGGATTGGCAGGAACACAAGCGTATACACCGGGTACCAACCTTAGGAATGTAGCCTGGACTCAAAAAGAAATTGAAGAACAGGCACTGGTAAGCCGGTACATCATTAATTGTTTTAAAAAAATACGCCTTCGTGAATTTGACGAACACGGTCCGAAAACAATAGTTGCAGGAAACCTCATGCACCTGAAAACTGATTTCGCAGTGGACATGATCAGCACCAACTTTCCTCAACTCGGTTCTGTTATGCTGCGGTTATTGCATCCTACATCAGCAGTATGTGGTATGCCCATGGAAACCGCTGCTGAATTTTTACATGAGCATGAAGGCTATGACCGGTCTTTTTATTCCGGATTCCTTGGCCCGGTCAATCACCGAAACAACTCCCACCTTTTTGTTAACCTGCGCTGTATGCAGGTATTCAGCGAACATGCTATCTGTTATGCCGGTGCAGGCGTAACACAAGATTCCATCCCGGAAAAAGAATGGGAAGAGACAGAAATAAAAATGAATACCTTGCTGAAGGTACTTGGCTGATGGGGGAACTGCACATGAATCGTTTTCAAGCCATATATGATATTGCCGAAGTATGTTCAATAAAAGGCATACAGCATGCTGTGTTATCTCCCGGATCGCGATGCGCTCCACTAACCCTGGCCTTTGCCCGTCATCCAAAAATTAATACAAAAACGATCAGCGATGAACGCAGTGCGGGGTTTATCGGGCTGGGTTTGTCACAACAAACACAGCAACCTACCGTGCTGGTATGTACATCGGGTACTGCGGCTTATAATTTTGCACCGTCTGTTGCCGAAGCCTTCTTCTCCCATACACCGCTGATTATTTTTACTGCCGACCGGCCTTCAGAGTGGATTGCCCAACATGATGGCCAAACTATTTATCAACAGGAAGTATTTGGAAAACATGTGAAGCGTTCCTATCAATTGCCCCAGGAATATGATCATCCGGACAGCACCTGGGCAATCAACCGAATAGTGAATGAAGCAATAAACCTTTCCTTGCAACATCCGCGCGGACCGGTTCATATCAATGCTCCTTTTCGCGAACCACTTTATCCGTCAGCGCAGGAAGAATTCCGCTTTTCGAAGGATGTACGGGTGATTGAATCACTGACTCCTTCATTAAGTCTTGCGGAAGATGTCAAGGATATACTTCGGAAAGAATGGGCGGGATACAACAAGATACTTATAGTAGTTGGGCAACATGACTACTCGGCATCACTTATTACACTAACCAAAAGTGTTTCAGAAAAACATAATCTTCCTGTTGTAGGCGATTTACTCTCCAACCTTCACCCATTAGAAAATCTGATCCGTCATGGTGATTTGTTCCTGGGACAGGCCACCGAAGAAATCAGAAAATCGCTGCAGCCTGATTTACTCATCACCATGGGTGGTTCGGTGATCGCCAAGAATCTGAAAGTATTTTTACGCGAGCATCCTTCCACTGCACACTGGCATATACAACCCTCCGGCATTCCTGCTGATACCTTTCAACACCTCACGAAAGTGATTCCAACAGATGCCATTATGTTCATGGGATTTTTAAATTCCCTCACGCCATCCCAAACATTTGAAGCCCAGAAACAAACGAATTTTAAAAACCTTTGGGAGGTCGAAGAAAGACGTGCGACACGTATCCTTAATGCCTACTTTCCCAGGGAGGATTTTGGTGAACTTGAACTTGTTGACACAATCATCCGCAACTTACCCGAATCCTGCAACCTTCATTTGGCCAACTCCATGAGTGTGCGGTATGCCAGTTTTATTGGCCTCAGTAGTCATCAGAAAAATAGTAAGGTTTATGCCAACCGCGGCACCAGCGGCATTGATGGATGTACCAGCACTGCTGTAGGGCATAGTTTGGTGAGCACCGTTCCGAATATTCTGATAACCGGTGACATGGCCTTTTTCTATGATCGCAATGCATTCTGGAATACATATCCCGTTCCGGATTT
>CAZCRJ010000437.1:0-3306 GCA_964501015.1 uncultured Roseivirgaceae bacterium
ACTGTAAGGTTCACTAACCATCCGGGTAGGGATCCACCAGGATCAACAACAAAAGAATAATCAACCTTGAGTTTGTTTTTACCTATAGGTGTAACCACCCATTTCCCCTCCGACCGGGGAACGCGCACAACACCGCTTTTTTCAGGGTAAACACCAAGCACAGTAACAATTGAAAAATTCATGACTCGGGTAACGGTATCCTGATTGATTTTTAACCGAAGAACAACATCGCGATTGGATACCGGCCAGGGTGCCTGCACTTCTCCCCTATAAATAATCTCCGATTCACTGATTCGTTTCAATACCTGTGATTCAATCATGCGGTATTGCCAGGTAGAATAATGTTCAATATCCAGCAAGTGGCCAACCAGGTTGGATGGTGTAGTTTCCAGAATAAACGTTGCTTTAATCGACTTCAGTTTGGCATCGGGTGTTTTACAGGTATACACTAAAATATCACTTTCTGATTTTCGCAACTCACAATCACTCTGACTGAATACTAAGGATTGCGTGGTAACCCCTAGTAGGGCTATCCAAAATACTAACCACTTTGTTGAAGCGTTTTCGATTCTCTTTGTACCCTTTATTTCTTTCCGCATTTCGATGTGTACGTTATTGAAGTATATCCCAGTCTTCATTTAGTGTAGATATCGCCTGGTGCGCGGTTAGATCAAACTGGCAGGGCACAACAGAAACATAATTGTTGGCAATAGCCCACTCGTCATTGTCCTCACCCTTGTCAAAATTCGCAAAATTACCCGTCATCCAGAAATAGCTTCTTCCATTAGGATCATACCGTTGTACAAACTCTTCTACCCACTTCGCATTTGCCTGGCGGCAGATACGGATTCCCTTTAAGGTTTCATTTCGCCTGGGCGGAAAATTAACATTCAGCGCAACACCCTTGGGCAATCCCTTCCGGATTACTTGCAGTGTAATGGACTTGATGTATTCTTCGGTATGGGAAAAGTCGGCATCGTGTGAATAGTCACACAACGAAAAGCCAATGGCGGGTGTTCCTTCTATGGCGCCTTCTATAGCTGCCGACATGGTACCGGAATATAACACACTAATAGAGGTGTTGCTGCCATGGTTAATGCCGCTGACCACTACATCCGGTTGCCGCTGATCTTTCAGCACAAAATGACGTGCCATCTTGACGCAATCGGCTGGTGTTCCGGAGCACTCATACGCCTTCACACCTTCAAAAATTGTATTCTTCTCCAGGCGTAATGTTTCCCCTACGGTTATGGCATGTCCCATGCCTGACTGCGGACTATCCGGGGCCACAACAAGCACATCACCGATCTCTTTCATTACCTTGACTAGCGTGCGTATTCCCTTAGACGTAATACCATCATCGTTGGACACAAGAATTAGTGGTCTTTCCATTACAGTTATAGTGATTTGATTGTGATTGGCTAATGGATAAGGCCATTAACCAGTTATTTACTTAGGCTTAAAAAGTGAATTATAATAAACAATTATGCGAGCAAAATCTTCCGGTTGTTCAATCTTAAGTTTATGTTGTTTAATGTAGCTGTCTACATCTTTTCCCTGCCTTCCCATCAGGGAAAGCAAATCATTTTTCTTACCTACAAATTCCTTGATGTTGCCGTTCTCTTCCATAAGGTAAAACCTATACACCAGCACTAATCGGGTATAGGAACCATAATAGTATGGCGAACTAAAGGTGCGGTATTCCATAGCTTCGCGACAGAGCAACGTCATCTTTCCTTCTGCCAATAATTCAAAAAATACGGGTGTCCTGTAGTTTCCCGTAAAGGCAAAGGGTAGGGAATAAAAATACCTGTACCGGTTTGATGTCTTGTCAAAAATTTCAAAGATCAGCACTTTGCGTGGCGTAAACGCCTCCACACTTCCTCTTTGATTATCATACTGGACTACATCTTGCTGGAGGTCATACTTTATAAACCCTCGCAGGGTATCGCCACTCTCCAGAATTATTTTTCCATCATGCCAAAATTCAAATGGCCATTGCTGTGCAACGGAAACCTGCACGGTAATCACCAAAAGGCCGATGAATAGTATCAATCCTCTCATTGCTTCAAAATCGAATGTCCTAATTTATCGCGTTTTGTTCTCAGGTAACGTTCATTATATTGATTTGGCGGAACTTCGATCGATACATTCTCAACAATTTCCAGGCCATATCCCATGAGGCCTACACGCTTTTTGGGATTATTGGTGATCAGTCTGATTTTAGTGATTCCCAGGTCGCGTAGAATTTGTGCTCCCACACCATAATCACGCTCATCCATATCAAACCCTAATTGAAGATTTGCTTCTACAGTATCAAGCCCTCCTTCCTGAAGCTTATACGCTTTAAGCTTATTCATCAACCCAATACCACGACCTTCCTGTTTCATATACAACACCACTCCCTTACCCTCCTGATCAACCATGCTCATGGCATTATGCAATTGCGATCCGCAATCACACCGACAGGAACCGAATATGTCGCCTGTAACACAGGAGGAATGTACACGCACCAGCACAGGCTCATCTTTATCCCATGTTCCTTTTACCAGGGCCAGGTGATTTTCCTGTGTGCTCGTTTGTTGGTACGCGATTAATTTAAAATGACCAAATTCAGTAGGCATATCTACTTCTACTTCACGATTGATCAGGGTCTCCTTTTTTATTCTGTATTCAATCAGGTCCTTGATCGTTACCAGTTTCAGGTTAAACCGATCGGCAACTTTCCGTAAATCCGGTAACCTTGCCATAGTCCCATCTTCATTCATGATTTCCACTAACACTCCGGCTGGTTTAAATCCGGATAGGCGAGCAAAGTCGATAGCCGCTTCAGTATGACCAGTTCTGCGCAACACTCCTCCCCGTTTTGCCCGTAAAGGAAAGATATGACCGGGCCGGCCAAGATCTTGCGGTTTCGTTTCGGGATCTACCAACGCGCGGATGGTCTTAAACCTGTCGTGCGCGGAGATGCCCGTACTACATCCGTGACCAATCAGATCAACCGACACGGTAAAAGGTGTTTCATACGTAGCCGTGTTGGTGCCCACCATAAGGTCGAGCTTAAGTTCATCGCAGCGGTCTTCAATCAGAGAACAACAAATCAAGCCACGTCCATGGGTGGCCATGAAATTGATGATCTCGGGCGTTACACAATCCGCAGCGCAGATAAAGTCACCTTCATTCTCGCGGTCTTCGTCATCCACCACAATGATGACTTTGCCATTCTTTATATCCTCAATGGCCTTTTCAATGGTATCAAGTTTGATAGGTTCCTTCATGCTGGTTTCCCTTATTTTCTAAATTCTT
>CAZCRJ010000438.1:0-1533 GCA_964501015.1 uncultured Roseivirgaceae bacterium
GAAGGGATGACGTTGCAATCTCGTATTTCAGATTGGCTGCAAAGGTACGTCTAAATAATCGGTAATGCAGTATGCACCTTGAAATTCGATCAGGAATGCGGGTAAGTTAAAAATTCACCAAATTTAATTATGGTATTAAAACGTATGAGGTAGAGCAAATTCTGTAAGAACATACCACCAATTCTGCAATGGGATTCTCCCCAATAGTTATTGTGCACGATTATGCCTTGGCCCGATGATCATTTTCATTACACTTTATGATCAATATCAGGTTAAACTACTGGAGAATTTAGCATTTTTAACAGGACATAAACCAGGAGTTATGAAGCGAATACTTGTTCCGACAGATTTTTCTGAAAATGCAACCAATGCGCTGGAGTATGCAGTTGAAACAGCCAATGCATTGAACGCTGAACTTTACATTCTGCATGTGTATAAACCACCGGTTCTGGTGCAAAGCGCCTTACAAGCAGTAGTGGCAAACGATGTTGATCGCGCGACAAAAGCGTTCCGGGAACGGTTGATCATCACTCAACAAACAATTCAAGAGGAGTATTCCGGTCTAAGTTGTCACGTGGATGTTGCTATTGGCGATCCCGTGGCTGAAGTACTATCGTTTGCCAGTGAGAAAAAGGTTGACATGATCGTAATGGGTACACAGGGGGCAAGTCGTATGGTAAATGTAATTTTTGGCAGTAATACAGCCGCTATAATTGATAAAGCAGAATGCCCTGTATTGTGTATACCCTTTAGTTTGCCCTACAAGAAGCCAGAGAAAATACTTTTCGCAACAAATTTTTCATATAGCGATATAGAAGGCGCTATTATGCTTACGAAAATAGCCAGTGTTTTTGATGCGGCTGTCATATTTGGACATGTTGTTGTGGGAGTAGAGGAAACCGAGGAAGAACACCGTGTTATTGAAAAGTTTGCAGAAGAGATCAGGCGACTTACAAATTATGAAAAAATTAGAGGTATGGTTATTAGCGATGCATCCATTCATACCGGGCTTGATACATTGGTAGAAAAAAGCGCAGTGGATATGATTGCACTGGCAACTCGCAAACGCACGTTCTTAGAGCGGATTTACAACCCGAGCATTACTAAAAAGTTCTCTTATTATTCTACAATACCGATGCTCGCATTTCAAAGTCCAAAAGATGATGAGAAGACGGGGAGGGATTTTGTATGATGTAGTGCGTGAGCATCCAATTTATTTTCCCTGCACGGTATAGTGAATTGTCGTGTACTGTCCAGAAATAAGAATGGATTGCCGTTTAAATAAATTGCAGGAAATCCATATAATGGAAATTGCATATGCGGGTGGGTAAAATTAGTTTTCCGCTAAATTGTTAATTAATCCACTGTTTATGAGAATGAATGTAGTGCTGGGTATTATACTTTCAGCCGGAATCTTAATGGTTACTCCGGCTGATGCCCAAAAGAAATCGAAAGAGAAGACTTCACCGGCAGCAGCGCCTAAAGCTGATACGACAAAGCGCAAAACCACCAGCCCTCAGCCATACAACCAGG
>CAZCRJ010000438.1:1543-3301 GCA_964501015.1 uncultured Roseivirgaceae bacterium
TTATCACTGCAAAGGCAAAAACCCAGAATGGATTATTTACCGTGCACAAGGTAAATGACGATTACTTCTTTGAAATTCCAGATTCCGTATTGGGGCGTGAGTTTATCTCGGTTACGCGCATTTCCAAAGCGCCAACGGGTGCTGGGTATGGTGGCGAAGAGCGAAATCGCCAGGTGTTGCGTTGGGAAAAAGGTCCAAATAATAAATTGTTCTTACGGGCAGTGCTGTATGTAAATGCAAGTGGTGATTCGACAAAGCCAATAATGGAGGCAGTACGGAATTCCAATGTGGAGCCGATCGCGGCCGCCTTTGATATCAAAGCCTTGAATGCTGGTAAATCATCTGTAATTAATGTCACCGACTTCTTTAAAGGGGATAATCAACTCGTGTCATTGAGTCCGGCAATCAAAAGAAATTTCAGTTTAACCACATTACAAAGCGATCGTTCTTTCATTCAAAGCATCAAGTCATTTCCTATCAATACAGAAGTACGAATGGTAAAGACATTTGCTTCTGCTTTGCCTCCGCCAGCTTCGCCCAATTCAACATCGCAAGTAACACAATTGCCGGCTGGCGCCAATACTGGGTTTGTTACCATGGAGCTAAATGTGTCCATGATTCTGTTGCCTGAAAATCCCATGCGCAAGCGATTGTTTGATAATCGTGTTGGTTTCTTTGCCAATGGATATACCGTTTATGGCGAGGAATCTCAACGGTCTGAACGGGAAGTATTTGCCGTTCGCTGGCGATTGGAACCAAAGCCTGAAGATGTTGAAAAAATGAAACGGGGAGAATTGGTAGAGCCTGTTAAACCCATCGTTTTTTATATTGATCCCGCAACACCAGTTAAATGGCGTACCTATTTGAAGCAGGGAGTTGAAGACTGGCAGGTTGCCTTTGAACAAGCCGGATTCAAAAATGCTATACTGTCTAAAGAAATACCTGAGGGCGATACCACTATCAGCACGGAAGATGCTCGCTATTCGTTCATCCGGTATTTTGCTTCCGACATTCAAAATGCTTATGGACCAAATGTTCACGATCCGCGAACAGGTGAAATTCTTGAAAGTCACATAGGCTGGTACCATAACGTAATGAACCTGCTGAACAACTGGTATACTATACAAGCTGCAGCAGTTGATCCACGTGCCCGTAAAAAGGAATTTGACGATGAACTGATGGGGGAATTGGTACGCTTCGTGGCAGCGCACGAAGTAGGGCATACGCTTGGTCTTCGCCATAATTTTGGCTCAAGTTATGCCACACCCGTGGAGAAACTTCGGGATAAAGAGTTCCTTCAAAAATACAGGCACACTGCTTCCATCATGGATTATGCCCGGTTTAATTATGTGGCGCAGCCGGAGGATAATATACCTGCCGAGTTACTGTTCCCTGGTGTAGGCGTTTACGACCGATGGGCTATTGAGTGGGGGTATAAGCCCATTTTTGATACGAAGAGTACCGATGAAGACAAATTGGTTTTGAACAAATGGATTTTATCCCATGCTGGTGACCCTATGTATTGGTTTGGTTCGGAGAGCAATGCGTACGATCCGCGTTCGCAAAGTGAAGACCTTGGCAATAATTCCATGAAGGCCAGCGAATATGGCATCAAGAATCTGCAGCGCATTCTTCCTTCCCTTTCAGACTGGTATCAAGGAGAAGGTGAAAAATATACCATGTTGAATGAAATGTACAACCAGGTAGTGGGGCAATACAGGAGGTATATGGGCCATGTTACCAAAAACATCGGGGGTA
>CAZCRJ010000439.1:0-3295 GCA_964501015.1 uncultured Roseivirgaceae bacterium
GCCAACTTGATCAGCACCTTGTAGGTATCAAATGATTCGTTCAGTGCATCTTCAAAGAAGGTGGCCTTAAGCGGTACATCCGGGCTAAGTACTTTCCACGAGTTTTCCATAGCGGTAAATACTCCGAATACATTGCTTACATCAATAACGGCATTCGCCTGACTGAATTTAGTGGGATCGTACCGCAGCATAAAATTACCAACCGGTTGTGTGGATGGCGCATAGCGAAAATCACGTACAATACCAACTATAGGTAGCTCAAGTGAATCCACCCGGATCACATGACCTATGGCATCTTGCAGGGCAAGACCGGCATTGCGAACCAACTGCTCATTTACCAATATACCTTGTTCGTGGCCGTTGAATGTTTCTGTTAAGGATACGCCATGCAGAACCTGAATATTCAATTGGCTTAAAAAATCGCTGTTGATAAACAACTGATTACTCTCCAGCGAATCGTTCTCAAAATGAATCCACGTTTTATCGTTGGTGATGGCGGGCATGCCGGAAGAAAACGAAACAGATTGAATGGCGGGTATTTTGACTAACTCAGTCTTGAACACATCGGGCTTCACCTCTCCCATCAAGTCAATAATAACAATGTTTTCCTTTGAAAACCCAAAGTCCATATTCAGTAGCGTCCGATATTGTCTGCCGAATACAATGATGGAAAGAATAAAACAAAAGGATAAGGCAAACTGCATAACGGTTAACCCTTTTCTTATGTGCATCCCATTAAATGTTTGTGTACTGATTTTACTCTTAATCGCCTCTACCGGATTGAGCCTTGAAAAGTAAATGGCAGGAAACAAACCCGCTACTAAGCCGGTGAAGATGGCAAAGGCAACAAACAGAAATGCCATGAACGGAGTAATACTTAGATCAAGTACGGAGCCGGCAACCATCATGCTCTGAAATTCGCTGCGCATAAAAATAAAAAAGGCAATACCTCCCAGTAACGCTATCATACACACCACAACAGTTTCGGTTATGAACTGAAAGAAAATCTGGCGTTGCATACCGCCCAAGGTTTTCCTCAGTCCGATTTCCTTGGATCGCTTTAATGCACGTGCAATGGCAATGTTGGTGTAATTGAAACAGGCGGGCAGCAAAATCATTAAAGCAATGGCGCCAAATACAATAAAACCCGATAACTCCCATTTCGGACCAATGGCATTGTAGTGATCAGATGTGGCAATAGCGTGAAGGTGCTGCAAAGCAAAGGATACCTGTACAGGATTGTTTTTGTTCAGGTTGCCAGAAAGTTGGCTGAGATAATTTTGCAATCGATCCGGAGTATCGTGTTGAAGATTGACATACACGTATTGATTCGGATATTCACTCCATTGCTCCTGCACACTTTCACTAGCCTGTTCTTTCCAGGAAGCCAACGAAATCAATACGTCAAACATTAAATGACTGTTTCCGGGTACATCATGTAATACTCCGCTCACTTCAAATAATCCCAGATCATACAACTCAACGGTTTGCCCCACAATATCCGATTTACCAAATAACTTAATGGCCGTACGTTCCGTTAACACCAACTGGTTGGGCTTTGACAGTATTCCTTCCTGTTTTCCGTTTAGTAGTGGAAACGAAAACATTTGCAGGAACTGATCATCACAGTAATAACCACCTATTGGCACGCGCCCGCTTCCAACCAATGCTTCTCCATAAAACCGCGCACGAACCTCAATGGCCTGTACATGACCGCTGTATTCCTCATTGATTTTTGCTGCAAGCAACCCAGGTGCGGAGGCCATGTGCCGAGCCTCAACTCCCTCTTCACGATGCGTTACCACGGAGTAAATGTGTTCACCGTTTTCATGAAACATATCGTAGGTGCGCACATAACTATACATGGCAATCAACAATAAGCCGATTGACATGCCAATGGCCAGCCCGAACGCATTTAAAACGGTGAAATATTTATGCTGATATAAATTGCGAACGGCTACTTTGAAGTAACTATGAAGCATATCCAACGAAATTACAGAGGTGGAGAAATGACTGTAGCGTGCATCACGCTTGCGTTTACGCAGGGCATACGATAGGCATAGTGACAGCACATTACGCCAATAGAGCATTCGCGCCTTATCAGGTGATTTTGACTTACAATGGTGCAGAAACAATTCATCCAGATCGCCTAGTAAATCATCAATATTGGCATGGCCGCTGAACCATTCAAAAAGTTTGCGGGCTGCTTTTGGAGGTTGGATTGGTTTCATTGGGCCAGGCTTAAGCTCGAATGTTTCCACAATTCATCACGCAAGCTTTTCTGTTCACGCAGCATTTCTTTTCCTGACTGAGTCACCTCATAGTAGCGCTTGCTACGGCCACCGCGTTCGGCAGTTGCCCCTCCTACCCATGATTTCAAAAATCCTTTTTCTTCTAACCGGGTAATGGTGGAATGTAAGGCGCCAATGCTGACTAATCGGTTGCATCGTTCTTCCATTTCGCGTTGAATGCTAACACCGTAAGCGTCATTGCCAAGAACAGCAATGGTGAGCAGTACCAGTTCTTCAAATTCACCCAGATAAAATTTTGACATGAGGTTGACGTTTTAACCTCTATACGGCTAAGGCAAGTATTTGTTTCTATTTTTAAGAACAAATAGAATTAAATCTTTATAATGGATTGATTTTCAACGGTTAATTTTTAGCGATTCGGTCCCAATTAGTCGGGAAAAAGCAATAAACCGATAGTCTTACCGGGAACGCGTAAGCATCAGGTTTAAGCAGATTTAAAAATATCGAACAGATTAATTGCCAAGCGATAGTTGAAGGCGTGTTACATCTCTATGAATTTGATGGTTCTACATGATTCCCACAACCTAACATAACTCCATTTTGGAAATGGACTATGAAATGTCATTCCAACTCCCTTATTACATTCCAGGATTTTTTTGTTTTGCCGCCACCTGTATTAATAATCACACAATGCCTTCAGATGGGAAGCAAATGGTTCGTCACACATCCACGCAGATACGCTTGCACCCAAGCTGTATGCGCATTACACATAGTGGCGATATATTCTTATTTGCGTTTACCTTGCCTGGTAATAAATCTATAGTTTGGTGTAGTTATCCTTCCGACTTCGTCTAACAATATTTTTCGATCAATCGCTTTTCTTCCGCTTTCGCGTCTGGCCGGGACGATAGCCACTTCAACAAGGGAAAAATCCAGGTGAGTAATCCAGGTGCATTCATGTCACTCATGGTTATAATCAGGGCGGTATGACTTAGTTTTTTGGGAATTGATTTTTGATCGGTCAGACCATCTGCGGCAAGACC
>CAZCRJ010000440.1:0-3284 GCA_964501015.1 uncultured Roseivirgaceae bacterium
TATCGTTACAGGAAAACCGCATAACGCTTACACCTGATGCTGTAGCCTTATTGGTGAACAACGGTCATGAGATTTGGGTAGAATCAAAAGCCGGTATAGGATCAAAATTTACAGATCAGCGATATAGTGAGGCAGGGGCTAAGATTGTGTATTCACCTCAGGAAGTATACAAGGCAAATGTTATTTTAAAAATTGAGCCGCCAACACTCGAAGAAATTGAGCTGATGCATCCCGGACAAACGCTCATATCGGCCATCCAATTGGGCAATATGAAGGCGGAGTATATTAATGCTCTGAACAAACGGAAAATTACTGCGCTGGCTTTTGAGTTTATAGAGGATAAAGTTGGGGGTATGCCCATTATCAGGGCCATGAGCGAAATAGCCGGCAGCAGCGTTATGCTTATTGCAGCAGAATACCTGAGTACTGCCAATGATGGAAAAGGGGTAATATTGGGTGGGATAACAGGTGTGCCGCCAACAAAGGTTGTGATTATTGGTGCCGGCACGGTTGCTGAATATTCTGCGCGTGCTGCATTGGGCATGGGCGCTGATGTGCAGATCTTTGATAACCATCTTTATAAACTCAGACGGATAAAGCATCTTTTAGGGCAACAGGTATATACTTCAACAATTGATACCTTAACGCTAAGTGAATCACTTCGGTCTGCTGATGTCGTGATTGGTGCGCTAAGGGCTGAAAAGGGAAGGGCACGAATCGTTATTACTGATGAAATGGTGAGCAAGATGCGCGAAGACTCGCTTATCATTGATTTAAGTATCGACCAGGGTGGATGTGTGGAAAGTTCAGAAATTACCAGCTTAAAGAAACCTACATTCCGCAAGTATGGAGTTATCCATTATTGTGTTCCTAATGTTGCATCACGAGTGGCCCGTACAGCTACCACCGCATTAAGCAACATCTTTACACCAACTATTTTACGGGCAGCTGAGGAAGGAGGAGTGGAGGAAATGATTTTCAGCCACACATGGTTTTTAAAAGGCGTGTATACCTACAAGGGCAGTCTCACAAATGAATCCATTGCCAAAAAATTCAAAATGAAGTTTAAGAATATTGAGTTAATACTGGCAGCACGGTTTTAAGGAAGTCGATCAAGTGTTTCTTGTAGTGCCTTAATTTTACTTTCAGCATCAGTTTTCTTCTTGCGTTCAGCTTCAATTACTGTTGCCGGAGCACTATTCACAAAACGTTCATTACCAAGCTTCTTATTTACAGTATTTAAAAACCCATGTTGATATTCGAGTTCTTTAATCAAGACTTGCCGATCTTTTTCAAGGTCAATTTTTCCATCCAAAGGAATAAAATATTCTGTGGATTTAACCATGAAGGTTGATGCGCCTTCTATAGGCTGTTCGCTAAACGTTATAGAACTCAGGTTGCTGATTTTTGTAATGATCGGCCAGAATGTAGCAATCACATTTTCCCTGCCGGATTTTACATGCAAGTGTAGTTTTTCCTTGGGAGAAATATTTTTTGCATTCCGGGCGTTCCTGATTTCGGTTACAACTTCAAAGGCATAGGAAGATTCCTGTAAGAGAACGTCATTAATCATACCTGATGTCGGCCAGGGAGCAGCAATGATGCAGTCTTTAGGATTTCGTGTTGCGAGTTCGTGCCAGAGTTCTTCTGTGATAAACGGCATGAAGGGATGTAATGCCTTGAGAAGTGTTTCGAAATAACGAATGGTGTGACCGTACGTGGCCTCATCAATGGGTTTACCAAATTCCGGTTTGATAATCTCCAGATACCATGCACAGAAATCATCCCAAATCAATTTGTAAATGGTCATGAGGGCGTCCGACATTCGGAATTTATTGAAATGATCGTTCAGCTCAGTTAGGGAATAATGGAGTTTACTTTCGAACCATTCCACCGCAAGTTTATTTTCTTCAGGTTGTGGTAAAGCTTCAACGGTCAAACCTTTTACCAATCTAAAGGCATTCCAGATTTTGTTGGCAAAATTTCGTCCTTGTTCAACCAGTTTTTCATCATACAATAAATCGTTGCCGGCAGGTGAACTGAACAGCATTCCGGTTCGGACTGCATCTGCACCAAAGGTTCCGATTAATTCCAATGGATCAGGTGAATTGCCCAACGACTTCGACATTTTTCTGCCTTGTTTGTCACGAACAATGCCGGTGAGATACACATTCTTGAAAGGTTTTTCTCCCCTGTATTCGTACCCGGCAATAATCATACGTGCCACCCAGAAGAAAAGAATTTCAGGAGCTGTAACGAGGTCGTTAGTGGGGTAATAGTAATTCAGATCCTTGTTGCCTTTGTTGGTGTAATTGGCAAATACTGTTGTGTCAAATACGGCAATTGGCCACAGCCAACTGGAGAACCAGGTGTCCAACACATCTTTGTCCTGCCTGAGATTGGTGAATGACAAATTTTGATTGTTGAATTTTCCTTCGGCTTCTTCCCTGGTTTTGGCTACTACAAACTTGTCATCTTCATTATACCAGGCAGGTATCCTGTGCCCCCACCATAATTGCCGGCTTATGCACCAGTCGCGTACGTTGGCCATCCAATGGTGATAGGTATTTTTAAACTTCGGAGGAATAAGCTGAACATCATCGTTCATTACATGCTCGAGCGCAGGTTTGGTGATGGTGTCCATCTTTAGAAACCATTGCAACGATAATCGGGGTTCTATAACCGCATCCGTACGTTCAGAAAATCCAACGTTGCTTTTGTATTCCTCTACTTTAAGAAGGTGGTTCTGTTCTTCCAGAAGTTTTGCAATTTTTTTTCGGGCTATAAATCGATCTTCTCCAACTAAGATTATTGCTTTTTCATTAAGCGTACCGTCTTCAGTTAATATATCAATAATAGCGAGGTTGTGTTTTTTACCCAGTTCGTAATCATTTAAATCGTGAGCGGGTGTTACTTTCAGGCATCCTGTTCCGAAATCCATTGTCACATACTCATCTTCTATTATGGGGATTGATCGGTTAATAAGAGGGATAAGTGCTCGTTTTCCTTTCAGGTGTGTGAAGCGTTCATCATTAGGGTTGATACAGATTGCTGTATCCGCCATAATTGTTTCCGGACGAACCGTTGCGATAGTAACATATTCATCGTTGCTTCCTTCAATGGCATACCGGATGTAATACATTTTGGATTGCACATCCTTATAGTTCACTTCGTCATCGGAAAGTGCAGTTTTTCCAACAGGATCCCAGTTCACCATACGCATGCCTCTGTAGATTAACCCTTTGCTATAAAGATCAATGAATACATCAATTACGGCTTCGTAA
>CAZCRJ010000441.1:0-3282 GCA_964501015.1 uncultured Roseivirgaceae bacterium
AACCTTCGCTTGTTTAGCATACTTGCTTACGTTTCCGGTTACACGGTCATCGAAGCGCATCCCTATGGCAATCAGAACATCGCATTCATTTGTAAGAATATTAGGACCGTAGTTCCCATGCATTCCCAGATAACCAACATAGAGTGGATGATTGACCGGTATGGCCGACAAGCCAAGTAATGTTGAAGCAATGGGAATATTGGCTTTTTCGGCTAATGCGAGTAACTCGTCCTGAGCATTACTCAGCAGCACACCCTGGCCACAAAGTATGTACGGTCGTTTGGATGCATTGATCAGATCAGCAGCTTCTTCAAGTTTGGTATGATCGAGAGCCGGCTTTGGCGAATAGGTACGAACGCTTGAACAAATTTCGTATTCAAAGTCTTCCATCATTTCGAACTGGGCATTCTTGGTAATGTCGATGACCACCGGCCCGGGCCTTCCACTGCGGGCGATGTAGAACGCTTTCGCTCCCTGTTCGGCAATATCACCTGCCTTGCTGATCTGCACATTCCACTTGGTTACCGGAAGGGTGGTGTTGATCACATCCATTTCCTGAAAGGCATCGGTGCCCAATAAATGTTCGGCTACCTGACCGGTAATGCATACAACAGGTGTTGAATCAATAAGGGCATCGGCCAAACCTGTAACCAGATTGGCTGCTCCAGGACCGGAAGTTGCCATCGCCACGCCCACCTTACCCGATACACGTGCGTACCCTTGTGCTGCATGGATAGCGCCTTGTTCATGCCGAACGAGAATATGTTTTAGTTGATCACTGTAAGAATACAGTGCATCATATACCGGCATAATAGCACCACCCGGATAGCCGAACAGGGTATCTATTCCTTCCGCTATCAGGCAACGCAACAAAGCTTCTGAACCGGAAATTTGTTTCTTTGGCTCAACAGTTGATTTACTTGAGTTTTTATTCTTCGTCAGTAACGCATCCATCGGCTGCAGTTTTTACTTGTTTGGCATATTTAAAAAGTACTCCGCTCTTCACGCGAAGGGCAGGTTGTTTCCAGGAAGATTTTCGCTGGGCGATGGTGGCATCATCAACTAATAAATTAATGCGATGTTGTTTAGCATCGATTTCAATCCAGTCATCATCTTCCACCAGGGCGAGTGTTCCGCCATCAAATGCTTCGGGAGTGATGTGCCCTACTACGAACCCATGTGTTCCACCGGAGAATCTTCCATCGGTAATTAACGCAACGTTTTTACCAAGTCCTGCACCGATAATGGCTGAGGTAGGTTTTAACATTTCCGGCATGCCGGGTGCGCCTTTCGGCCCTACGTAACGAATTACCACCACATCACCTTCTTTTACTTTTTTCTGTTGGATTCCTTCGATGAGTTCGAACTCCCCGTTGAAGACACGTGCCTTTCCTTTAAAGGTATCACCTTCTTTTCCACTGATCTTGGCTACCGATCCCTTCTCCGCCAGGTTGCCGTAAAGAATCTGAATGTGACCGGTTGCTTTAATAGGTTTTTCAACAGGAGCAATAACATCCTGCGCATCAAAATTCAGATTGGCTACATCCTCAATATTTTCGGCAATGGTTTTCCCGGTAACGGTTATACAATCGCCATGCAGGTATCCTTTGCTGAGTAAATATTTCATTACGGCAGGCACACCACCTATGCGATGAACATCGCCCATTAAATACTGACCGCTTGGTTTTAAGTTGGCCAACACCGGAGTTTTATCGGAAATGGTTTGAAAATCTTCCTGTGTGATTTTTATTCCCACTGCTTTAGCCATGGCAATTAAATGCAAAACAGCATTGGTGCTTCCGCCCAGCGCCATCACAATGGTCAGCGCATTCTCAAATGCCTTACACGTCATGATGTCGCGTGGTTTTAAATCGAGTTTTAGCAGATTGTGAATAGCTTTACCTGCATCATTACACTCTTTCGATTTTTCTTTGCTCAATGCAGGGTTGGAAGAGGAATAAGGCAATGCCATGCCCAATGCTTCAATAGCCGAGGCCATGGTATTAGCGGTATACATACCACCACAAGCACCGGCACCGGGACAGGAATTTTGTATAATGCCTTTATAATCTTCATCCGATAATTTGTCGGCAAGTTTTTCGCCCAACGCCTCAAAAGCAGAAACGATGTTGAGTTCTTTTCCTTTCCAGTTGCCCCCGGCAATGGTGCCACCGTACACCATAATAGCCGGTCGATTTAATCTACCCATCGCGATAAGCGAACCCGGCATATTTTTATCGCATCCCACCACAGCAATTAATCCGTCATAATACTGCGCGCCACACACCGTTTCGATGGAGTCGGCAATGACTTCGCGGCTCACCAGCGAATAACGCATTCCTTCCGTGCCGTTGCTGATGCCATCACTAACACCAATCGTATGGAAGATCAAGCCCACCAACTCATTATCCCACACGGCTGTCTTCACTTCTTCCGCCAGTTTGTTCAGGTGCATGTTGCAGGTGTTACCATCGAAACCTGTACTAACAATTCCAACTTGCGCTTTGGTAAGATCGTGTTCCGTTAATCCAATACCATACAACATGGCCTGCGATGCTGGCAGGGTAGGGTCTTGCGTGATGGTGCGACTGTATTTATTTAATTGCATTCCTGTTTCGTTGTTCGATGTTCATTGATGGTTGTTCGTAGTTCGTTGTTTGTTTTTCGTTATTGGTTGTTCGAAAATCGGTTGATGATTTTTTGCCTTTTCCGATTAACGAATAACCAACAACGATCAACTATATAATTACATGACTAAACGACTTGTCCAGCACCTGTGCCTGATAGGCTTCCTGGATGATTGCTCCGAAAGTTTCTTTCCACGGTTTTGCAAAAGGTTTTGCGTCCACCGATTCAATGCCAATTACTTCCGCTGCGGTGCCACATAAAAAGGCGCTGTCAGCATCTTGAAGTTCTTCGGGTTTGATATTGCGTTCCTGAACGGGGATGTCCAGTTCTTTACATATGTTAATAACGGTTTGCCGGGTAATACCGGGAAGTATGTGCCCAGCGATTGGAGTATGGAGTACGCCATTTTTTTCCAGAAAGAAATTTGCGCCCGGTGCTTCAGCTACATTACCATGCATATCGAGCATCAGTGCTTCATCATACCCGCGCACTTTTGCTTCGCTGGTGGCAAGAATGGAGTTTACATAATGTCCTGTAATTTTTGCCTCAACCTTTACCGAGTTGGGGTTTGGACGCTGGTAGGACGAGAAGCAAAGGTTAAGCAGGTTGCTACCTAAATACTTTCCCCATTCCCAAACGGCAATCATAATAAAA
>CAZCRJ010000442.1:0-3278 GCA_964501015.1 uncultured Roseivirgaceae bacterium
TATGGAAGGGCTAATCTCTTCACCAATATGAAGTCCAAGTAGTGGATCATTTGTTTGTTCGAGTGCAACAATCCAAACCCTTGCAGCCGGATCAAAGTCAACCAACTTCTCGGAATCATTCAGCTCACCTGGGGCAATTCCGAGAGCTGAACAAAGTTTTGTAAAGTCAGCTCCATGCGAAACGGCAGCGTAGATGATATCCCGGATAATAGACATTTGGGCATTCATGCGACAAATTAACTTCTTTTTGTCGCAAAATAACTTATCGCACAAAAGCCATCCTTCGTTTCTTAGAAATAAAAAAGACAATTCCTTCTCAGAAGTTCTAAAGGTTTAGTACAACTCATAAAACATATACATACTATGGTACCCTTAACTAAAAAAGAAAAACAGGTGGTGGCGGTGTTCACGATAGTTGCAGGAGTGTTAGCGTTAGCCTGCTTACTCCTTGGCGTAGTGGCCACTCAATTTGATGATGAAGCATTTGCTAGTCCGGGCAAGCTATTAGAAATGCCCTTCGTTAATACCCATCACCTCAGATGGTTCATGATACTCGATATGTTCGGCTATTATCTCCTGTTGCTTCCCGTTATATTTTATTTCCATCAAGTTCTTACTGATAAAACTGGGTGGGCATCCTTGTTAACCTCATTGGGTTATGGGTATGTACTGATTGGAGCAATAGGTGCAGCCATTCTCGCGGTTGTTTGGCCCGACCTGATTATACAGCATCGGCAAGCAGAGCCCCTGGAACAGGCAGCGCTTGCATCCGATTTTATACTGATAACCATTGCAGTGGTAAAAGGATTGTGGAACCATCTGGAGGTGTTGTTGGGTGGAGTCTGGTGGTTGGGTGTTGGCGCTTATGCCATTTCGAATAAAGCATTGAAATACCTGACTTTGATTCTTGGAGCGGCATGCATCATGGATGGCATGGGAGAACTTTTGCAGCTATCCATACTGGCTGAAATCGGCCTGAACATTTATTTACTGCTGGGCATTGTATGGTCGATTTGGACAGGCCTGCATATATGGAACAATAGGCTATGAACCTTTAAAATTATTCCTAAAATCTAGTGAAATTAACCAGCTGAAATATTGCTATGCTGATCCCTGGTCTGTGTCGGCACAGACCAGGGATCAAGATAACTTAAATCTTCGCAAACCTTAACCGTAAACTATTGCTCACCACACTCACCGAACTTAAGGCCATTGCCGCTCCGGCAATCATGGGGTCAAGTAGAAATCCGTTTATTGGGTAGAGTACTCCAGCCGCAATGGGAATTCCAATCACGTTATAAATGAATGCCCAGAACAAATTCTGGCGAATGCCCATCACGGTTTTTGAAGATAAGTTCAGGGCCTTGGGTATCGATTGAAGATCTGAAGTAATCAATGTCATCTTCGCCACATCCATGGCAATATCGGTACCCTTGCCCATGGCAATACTCACATCGGCTTGTGCAAGTGCATGCGCATCGTTGATACCATCGCCTACCATCGCTACTACTTTACCTTCGCTTTGCAATTGTTTTACAAAGTCGGCTTTACCGGATGGAAGCACTTCTGCTTTGTAGTGTTTTAACCCCACCTGTTTTGCAACAGCCTGTGCCGTTTGTTCATTATCGCCTGTAAGCATATAAACCTCGATCCCTTTCTTTTGCAGGGACTCGATCGCGGCTTTGGAGGAATCCTTTATTTTATCGGCAATGGCAATGGCAGCCAACACGTTTTGTGAATCAGCAAACCAAATTACCGTATTCGCATTGGCCTTCCACTGTTCGGCTTTGGCATCAAGATCGGCAGAACCCATGCAATTGGTTTCCTCCAGTAATTTCTTGTTTCCAACATAATAGGGTATGCCGTTAACAGTACCCTTTATTCCTTTCCCAGTAATGCTTTCGAAAGATTCCAATTCAGTTTCCGTAATATCTTTCAGGTAATTGGTTACCGCTTCGGCTAATGGATGCTCCGATTTCTTTTCGAGCGTATACAGAATAGAGCGGAGGCGATCGGTGTTTTCAACTCCTTCCCGCCATTCAAATGCCACTACCTGTGGTTTTCCTTCGGTGATCGTTCCGGTTTTATCGAGGATGATGGCGTTTACTTTATGGGCCAGCTCCAGACTTTCTGCATCTTTAATCAGGATGTTGTTTTCAGCCCCTTTGCCCACACCAACCATTATCGCGGTAGGAGTGGCCAGGCCCAACGCACACGGACAGGCGATCACCAATACGGTTATCGAAGTTAATAAAGCGTGTGTGAAAGCATCATCTCCACCAATAACCATCCAGGTGATGAACGTAAGTATAGAAATTCCGATTACGACAGGCACAAAAATTCCGGCAATCTTATCCACTAACTTTTGTACAGGTGCCTTGCTTCCCTGTGCTTCCTGCACCATTTTAATAATCTGCGAAAGCAGGGTATCAGCGCCTACTTTTTGAGCTTCAAATTCAAAGCTGCCTTTTTGATTAATGGTGCCGGCAAATACTTTTTCTCCGTCAATTTTTTCCACCGGCACAGGCTCACCGCTGATCATACTTTCATCCACAAACGAGCGGCCTGATGTCACCATACCGTCAACCGGAATTTTTTCACCCGGACGAACAAGTATAGTATAGCCTACTTTAACTGATGCAATAGGTAATTCCATCTCCACACCATCTACAATGGCACGCACCGTTTTAGGTTGAAGCCCCATGAGTTTTTTTATGGCTGATGATGTATTTGACTTTGCCCGTTCTTCCAGCCATTTGCCCAATGATATAAAGGTGATGATTACGGCTGCTGCTTCATAATACACGTGTGCATGAATGCCACGACTGTGCCAAAACTCCGGAAAGAAGGTGTTAAACAAACTGAACAGAAAAGCAATGCCCGTGGAAAGCGCCACCAGCGTATCCATATTGGCCTTGCCGTACCGCGCTTGCTTGAAGGCATGCACAAAAAAGGAACGCCCAAAGTAAAAGACAACGGGTGCCGCCAGCAACATGGAAATGTACGTACCGGGTTTCCAGTCCATGAAAAACATTCCGATTATCACGACCGGAACCGAAAGCACAGCCGACCAGATTGTGCGGTTTTTTATTTCTTCATACTGCCTTTGCTTTGCTTCTTCCTGTACCGCTTGTGGATCTTCAACATCCACTACGAGATCATAGCCGATGGAGCGCACGATATTTTGTAAGTCGGTGGTTTTGGCAATTTCAGGGTCGTATTCCACTAAGGCTGTTTGGTTGGCATAGTTAACGGATGCGTCCTTCACGCCTTCGGTG
>CAZCRJ010000443.1:0-3032 GCA_964501015.1 uncultured Roseivirgaceae bacterium
ACTACTTACCTCTAACACTATGTAACACCAACCAGTATCCGGTACTCCGCTTTGGTACTTCCATCATTATTTTTGCATCTTTCCTCTTCGATGAAGAGAAAAAAGCTAGTCAGGATAACAACTGTGCCGATGTCCCTGCACTATTTGCTGCGCGGGCAGTTGATGTTCATGAAAGCAAATGGCTTTGATGTGCTCGCCATCAGTGCAGACGGAAGTGAACGGCAGGCCATCCTTGACCAAGGAATCGATCACATCATCATTCCCTTTACACGTAAGATCACCCCGTTACAGGATATTCGTTGTCTGCTTGCGCTGATCGTGATGTTCCGGAAAATAAAACCCGACATTGTTCATACGCATACACCCAAGGCGGGACTGCTAGGTATGCTGGCAGCTTGGATTTGTCGTGTGCCTGTGCGTATGCATACGGTAGCAGGATTGCCGGTAATGGAAGCGAAGGGTGTGAAGCGTTTGGTATTGATCATGACCGAGCGGATTACCTGCTTCTGTGCTTCACGCATTTACCCGAATTCATCTGGACTACTACACTACATGAAGGAAAAAAAATTGTCCATAGATAATTCTCAATTGACAATTATTGGAAAGGGGAGTAGTAATGGAATTGACACTACGTACTTTTCATTATCCGATTCGCTACGTGAACAGGGAAAGGTAATTCGTCAGCAGTATGGTATTCCGGATAATGCAATGGTGTATGGTTTTGTAGGACGTATCGTAAACGACAAGGGCATTGGGGAGTTGACAGAAGCCTTCAGGAGGATACGCACAGTCCGTACAGATTGTTATCTATTGCTGGTAGGTCCGCTGGAGCAGGACCTGGATCCTTTAGCTCATGATGATTTGGATTTTTTACAGGCGGATGACCACGTGATCATGCCGGGGTTTCAATCCGATGTTCGTCCGTGGCTGGTGGCCATGGATGCATTTGTTTTTCCGAGTTACCGCGAAGGATTTCCGAACGTAGTGATGCAGGCTGCATGTTTGGAGGTACCCTGTATTGTTTCCGATATCAACGGATGCAATGAGATCATTCAGCAGGATGAGACGGGGCTACTCGTTCCACCCAAGAATAGTAACATGCTGTTTGCTGCAATGAAAAGGCTGGCGGGTGATGCAGTATTGCGAAAGGTGTTTGCGGTGAATGCCCGAAAGTTTGTAGTGGAACATTTTGATCAACGTTTTGTGTGGGAGGAGATGTTGAAAGAGTACAGGGGGTTTGGTGCGCGGTGAAGGTGAGTTACGAGATATAGGTTACGGAGTATGGGTTTCCGGTTACCAGTTACCAGTGGTCAGTCACCTGTTTTCCACGGTGCGGACTATGTATTTGATTGAAGTGTTAAAGCCCGGAGGGGCGAAATGTTTTTAGCCGCGGGCTTCAGCCGGTGGATTAAAGATAAAAATTTAACTGCGCCACAGGAAGGGTTAGGGAAAGATTGGGCCGTTGGCGTGGAACAGCAGAGGTGTATTGAATCGATACTCCAGTTTAGAATCTATATACAGCCTTGTATACTATATTTTACCTATTTTTGTATAATACAACATTAGGTAATGGTCAAAAACCCGTTTAAGTATGGAGAATTGTCTGCAGGTGCAGATTTCTGCAACCGGAAGGCTGAACTGAAGCGTATTCACCAGGCTTTTCTGGATGGGCAGAACCTGGTGCTGATCTCCCCCAGACGGTGGGGCAAGTCGTCATTGGTGGAGCAGGCGCTGCGCACCCACAAAACAAATCACCTGGTGGCGAGGCTTGATTGTTTTGGAATGCGGTCGGAGGAAGAATTTTACCGGGCCCTCCTCATTGCAGTACTGAAAGCCTCGGAGACCAAATTGCAGGGCCTTGCGGACAGCGTGCGTAAATTCCTTTCCGCATGGGTACCCTATATCTCGTATTCGGTTGGTCCACAGGAAGAACTTAAAATTGCTGTATCTCTTCCGCGAAAGCAGGTCGATCCTTTTTCCATCCTTGATCTGGCGCAGAAAATTGCGGCAGACAAGAAAGTGAACTTTATTATCTGCATCGATGAATTTCAAAAAATCGGGGAGTGGGAAAATGGCGGAGCTATCCTTGAGCGGCTGCGTTCGCATTGGCAGAAGCATAAGCGCGTAGCCTATTGTGTGTATGGAAGCAAGCGTCATCTGATGACTGTCATGTTTACCGATTCTTCCGGGCCCTTTTACCGGTTTGGAGAAACACTATTTTTACCGAAGATCAGTCGCGCGGAGTGGGTAACCTATATCGATAAGCAATTTACTAAGTCAGGAAAGAAGATAAGTGCTGACCATGCAGGTCGATTGACTGAAATGGTAAACTGTCATTCCTATTATGTACAATACCTCGGCCGACTCTGCTGGAATAATACGAGTCGCGTGGTTACGCCTGCGGTAATCGATCAATCCTTTCAGGAGTTGTTGAATGATCATGAAGAAGTATTCCGGAAATTAACGGAGCGGCTTACCCAATATCAGGTGAATTACTTGAAGGCGATTTGTGCTGGTGAGCGTCAGTTAACGTCCCTGCGGGTGCTTCGCGATTATCATCTAGGCAGTGCGGGCAACATCAAACGCATTGAAAAGGTAATGGAAGACCTGGAGATTTTGGATTATTTTGGAAAGGAACCTACATTTTCCGATCCTTATTTTGAGCCCTTGTTCCGCAAGTATTTTATGTAACTTTTTCACCATGTACACCGCATTGATAAAACCTTTTTTAGACCGGCTAAGCGCATTGCTGGTACTGGTGGTGGTGAGTCCGGTGCTGATAGTGGTTATGCTCCTGTTAGTTATCGTCAACAAGGGAAGCATATGGTTTGTACAAGGGCGTCCGGGAAAGGATGAGAAAATTTTTAATGTGATTAAGTTCAGGACCATGAACGATGCGCGGGATGCAGCCGGTGAATTGTTACCGGACGATCAGCGGCTGACGGGCATTGGAAAATTTATTCGTAAAACGTCCCTGGATGAACTGCCCCAATTAATCAATGTGGTGAAGGGGGATATGTCGATTGTGGGGC
>CAZCRJ010000443.1:3067-3275 GCA_964501015.1 uncultured Roseivirgaceae bacterium
TACCCCTGTACTCAGCAGAGCAGAAAAGACGGCATGCGGTTAAGCCCGGTATTACCGGATGGGCACAAGTGAACGGACGGAATACAGTGGCATGGCCCCAACGATTTGCCTACGATGTGTATTATGTGGATCATGTTTCGTTCTGGTTCGATGTAAAAATCTTACTTTTAACAGTGATGAAAGTGGTAAAGGCAGAAGGAATCAGTAG
>CAZCRJ010000444.1:0-3258 GCA_964501015.1 uncultured Roseivirgaceae bacterium
GAATCTTTGCGTAGAATTTACAACCGGGATTATCCACTGGTGAATGCACTGTCCAATAACGATAGTCCTATACCCCGCGCATACACCACTACCTTTGAATACATTCTTAATGCCGATCTTATACATTGTTTCCGCCCCGACAAAATCAACGTGAAAGAGATTGAACGCATTATGGGGGAGATGGTAAAGTGGAATCTGGCCATTGAAGATCCGGGAAAAATTGAACGGTTGGCGGGGGAAAGTATTTATAGGGAATTAAAGCGAATCAGTGCAGAGCGTCATAACACCAAGCGTATAGAGCGCCTGAACCGGGTATTTCCACTGCTGGAGAATTTTTTATTAGAACCCAGTTTATACCTTAGTCAGAATCTGTACTTTGAGTTGTCTCAGCAATATGGCCCAGAGCCCCCTTCTTCTAAAGTGGAGTGGTTGCAACAATTCAAACTTCTCGGTGATAACCTCGGTGTAAGAACTGCGTAGACCGTATATTTTTTTGGAATTCAACGGAAATCGATTACCTGATGGGAATCAGGTCGTGCATTGATTTTGGTCATTCTGTTTTTGATAAGGGTATTGTTTATTCGGAACTCTAGAGGTGTTACTCAACCAGACTCCCTACTTATGAAAAAACGAGTACCCATTCTTCCTATTGTCACAATAGCAGTGTTCCTATTCACACACTGTCTGACGTATGCACAAAAAACGGTTACAATTTATGTGTATAATAATGAATTCAGTGTTAATCCTCCCGGACAGCCGATTGAGCAGGCTGTAATTGTTCAGGGTGATTTTATTCATTGGCTTCATGTACAGGGTAATCATACAACTACTTCTGTGGCGGGAAGCGCTGAAGTATGGAATGTTCCGATTAATAACAGCAGTAAGGAGTATACCAGGCAATTCAATTCCGTTGGCCTGTTTTGGTATTATTGTATTCCTCATGGATCAGAAAATGCTGATGGTACTGCTTCGGGTATGGCCGGAACCGTTACCGTATTACCAGCAGGTTCTGGCGCATGCTGCCTGCCAGACGGTTCATGCATCACCACAACGGAGGGCGCATGCGCGATAGCAGGGGGTGTGTTTTCAGGTATAGGCAGTTTATGCGAAACTACTGTTTGTCCTATTATCACGGAATTCACATCAGTAAAGGATAATATTTTATATGAAAGTATTGATGGAACCATCAGTAATGCATTGGGTAATCATATCTATGCTGGCAACAATGCAACCGGGAAACGCAGAGGTGTTCTTGCATTTGATGTGTCAGCGCTTCCTGCCAATGCTGAAATTTTGAATGTGGAACTTCAGTTGTACTGTAATAGCAATGTAGGAGTATCTTTCCCCATAACCCTGCAGCGCCTCACACAAAACTGGGGTGAAGGTACTTCTCAGGCAACCAGTACAGAGGCAAACGGAGCACCTGCAACAACAGGAGATGCTACCTGGTTGCATACGTTTTATACTACACAGTTCTGGAGTTCACCTGGTGGAAGTTTCTCTTCCACGATTAGTGCAACAACTACTGTTGATGCCCAGAATACCTTCTTTGTCTGGTCATCGGAACAGATGAAAGCAGATATTGAACACTGGCGCGATATGCCATCAATGAATTATGGATGGGTGATCAGGGGAGATGAAGTTACAGCCAACAATCCTAAACGCTTTGCCAGCAGACATACGGTAACAGTAGCGCAACGACCAGTATTGAAAATATCCTATATCATTCCACAAACTGGAGCATGTTGTTATACCGATGGAAGTTGTGCAGAGGGTACAGAAATGGATTGCATGACTAGCGGTGGTGTTTATAAAGGAGATGGCACAACCTGCGCAGAAGTTTCGTGTACACCCGGCTTAACGCCTTATCTTGATCCGCTTCCATTACCCGGCATAGCAACACCAGTTACCGGTACTCCTGGGGATGTAGCACATTACCGGATTCGCATGACGGAACAGTTTCAGCAATTACACTACCAGCTTCCACCAACACGGGTGTGGGGTTATGATGGCAGTTACCCCGGCCCGACAATAGAGGCATCCAGAAATAAGAAGGTAACGGTAGAATGGGTGAATGATCTTCGGGTTTTTGAAACAGGACAATTGCGAACAACGCATGCATTACCGATTGATGAATGCCTGCATGGGCCGGATAAAACAGGCCAGGTGCCCGTGGCCATTGTGCACTTGCATGGTGGTAAGGTTGGGCCGGAAAGTGATGGCCATCCAGATGATGCGTTTCCTCCGGGGCAATCCTCACCCATCTACGAATACCCCAATATCCAGCCTGCAGGAACACTCTGGTACCATGATCATGCACTGGGTATTACCCGGCTTAATGTAATGATGGGACTGGCAGGATTGTATACACTTCGTGATGACCAGGAAAAAGCCTTGAATATTCCGAAAGGAGAATATGAAGTGCCACTGGTCATTCAGGACAGGTCGTTTAATGCTGATGGTTCTTTCAGTTATCCTGAATCCTGGAGTGAGCACTTCTTTGGAAACGTGATTCTAGTAAACGGAAAAGTGTGGCCCTACCTGAATGTAAAGCAAGGTAAATACAGGTTTCGTGTAGTAAACGGAAGTAATTCCCGCGCCTATACACTGTCGTTGGATGATCATAGTGAATTTTACCAGATCGGAACAGAGCTCGGATTGATGAATTCGCCACACATACTTCATGAACTTACACTTACTCCGGGTGAGCGTGCCGAGATTGTGATTGATTTTTCACAATACGCACCGGGTACAGAAATTGTTCTTAGCAACAGCGCACCTGCACCATACCCCGGTTTCCCAGGTGTTGGTGTAATTCCTAATGTAATGAAGTTTATTGTGCAGGGCACTCCCGGCCATACTGCACCATTACCAATGTCGCTGGTTACAGTAGAAGAACTGAAGGAAGAAGATGCGATTCAGGAACGAAAATTTGAACTAAAGCAGGTACCCGGTCATGATTGTGGTGATCATGGGCATCTGATGTGGACGATCAATGGCTTGATGTGGGATGATATCACGGAATATCCGGTATTGGGAACAACTGAAATCTGGACATGGCACAACCAGTCTGGAATAGCACACCCCATGCATATGCACCTGGTTGCCTTTCAGATTCTTGACCGGCAGGAACTGGACCCCAATGGAAATCCTATTGGTCCGCGTATCCCGCCCGATAAGAGTGAAAAGGGATGGAAGGATACTGCAAACAGTCCGCCTGGCTACCAGACTCGTGTCATTGCACGTTTTGAAGGGTTC